>VAXT01000016.1 GCA_005883245.1 Actinomycetota bacterium
CGACTCCGGAGGCTCAACGACGATGGCTTTCAACGGGAAGCTGCTCAATCGCCCCTCCGATCCCGGCGGCGAGCGCGCGGTCTCCGACAGCCTCGACGTCTTCTACTACGGCGTCGTGGTCCCGCGGGCGCCCAGGCCGGTGCTCTCTCCGAACGGGGACGGCGTCGCCGAGACGCAGACGCTGAGCTTCAAGCTCGTCCGCCCGGCAACCGTGACCGCGAGCCTGATCGGGCCGGACCGGATCCCGCGTCAGACCGAGACGGGCCCCCGCGATCCGGGCACGTACAAGATCACCTGGTCGGGCCGCACGCCCACGGGAGACGCGGAGCCGGAGGGCCGCTGGCGCTGGGTCGTCAACGCGCTCGACGACCAGGGCCAACAGTCGAAGGTCGAGCGGCGCTTCTACCTGAACCGGACGCTCGGCTATCTGCGAGTCCGACCGACACGGGTCGTCGTCCATCGCCGTGGGGGATCGCTCCGGGTCGGCTTCCGGCTCGCCCACCCTGCCGTCGTCACGGTCACGATTCGCAACGCGCGGGGCGGGCGGGTGAAGACGATTCGCCGCAGCCTCGGCGTGGGCAGCCGAATGATCCGCTGGAACGGCCTCTACGGGAACGGCGTCCGCGCCTTCTCGGGCTCGTACGTGGCGAGCGTGCAGGCGGCGAACTCGTTCGGGCCGACCGAGCTCGAGCGCCGCTTCCTGGTCAAGAGAGCCCGGCGCTAGCCAGCTAGGCTCCCGCGGGTGCTGCTGGGCTCCCTCTCCAGCTCCCTGACCTCGTTCATCGGCGACCACGGGCTCTACGCGGTGTTCGCGCTGATGCTGGTCGACTCCGTGCTGCCGGCCGCGAGCGAGCTCGTGATGCTCTACGCGGGCGTCCTCGCCTCGGGCGCGCTGCCCGGCCAGGACGTCGTCCTCTTCGGACACGGGATCGACTCGCACTTCTGGGGCTACGTCGCGGTCGCGGGGGCCGGTGTCGCAGGACAGACCGTCGGCTCGATCATCGGCTGGGCGATCGGGCTCTACGGCGGTCGGCCGCTCGTCGAGAGACACGGACGCTGGCTCCACCTCGGGCCCGAGAACCTCGACCGCGCGGAACGCTGGTTCGACCGCTGGGGCGACTGGGCGGTCTTCCTCGGCCGCATGACGCCCGTTGTGCGCTCGTTCGTCTCGATCCCGGCCGGGATCGCGCGTATGCCGCTCGGCCGGTTCACGCTGTACTCGGTGCTGGGGACGATCCCGTGGTGCTTCGGGATCGCGGGCGCCGGCTGGGCGCTCGGCTCGAGCTGGGAGACGTTCCACCACGACTTCCGCTACGTCGAGGCCCTGGTCGGGATCGGGGCCCTCGCGCTCCTGGTCTGGTATCTCCGCCGCAGGCGGGCGACTAGAATGGCCCGCCGTGCCTCAGATCCCGCTTGTTGACGTCAAGGCCCAGTACGCGCCGCTGCTGGACGAGCTGAAGGAGCGAATCGCCGCAGTCCTCGACTCGGGACGGTTCATCCTCGGCCCGAACGTGCATGCCTTCGAGGAAGAGGCCGCCGCCTACCTCGGCGCCGGGCACGCGATCGGAGTCGCCAACGGCACGGACGCGCTCGTGATCGCGCTCGACGCGCTCGACATCGGCCCGGGCGACGAGGTGATCTGCCCGGCCTTCACGTTCTACGCGACCGCGGAGTCGATCGCGCGCCGGGGCGCCAAGCCTGTGTTCGCGGACATCGACGCGCGGACGATGAACCTCGACCCGGAGGACGTTCGCGCGCGTGTCACCGAGCGGACGAAGGCGATCATCCCCGTCCACCTGTTCGGGCGGCCCGCGGCGCTCGGCCAGCTGGCTGGGCTCGGGATCCCGATCGTCGAGGACGCGGCGCAGGCGTTTGGCGCGCAGGGCGCCGGGAAGACAGGCGTCGTCTCGACCTACAGCTTCTTCCCGACCAAGAACCTGTTCGCGCTCGGCGACGCGGGCCTGGTCACGACGCGCGACGAGGAGCTCGCGGAGCGCATCCGGCTCCTGCGCTTCCACGGCTCGAAGGCGAAGAAGGATTTCGAGCTCGTCGGCTACAACTCGCGGCTCGACGAGCTGCAGGCCGCTCCCCTGCGGCTCTTCCTGCCGCACGTCGAGGAGTGGAACCGCCTCCGGCGCGAAGCGGCGGCGCGCTACGCGGAGCTCGGCCTCGGCGAGGTGTGCGAGCTGCCCGAGGACGAGCCCGGCCACGTCTACCACGTCTACGTCGTCCGCTCGCCGGAGCGCGATCGGATCCGCGAGCACCTCGTCGCGTCCGGGATCGCCTCGAGCGCGTACTACCAGACACCGCTCCACCGCCAGCCGGCTCTGCGCCCGTTCGGCCAGGCCGAGGCCGAGTTCCCGGAGACCGAGCGCGCGGCCCGGGAGAATCTCGCGCTGCCGCTGTGGGCCGGGATCGGCGCCGACGTGCAGGAACGCGTGGTCTCAGCGGTAAGAGAGGCGGTATCGCTGGAGGCCGTTCGATGAGATCGCCGGTGAATCGACACCGGATCTGGCAGATGGCCGCCGACGGCGTCCTGGTCGCCCTCGCCTGGCTGCTCGCGTTCCAGCTCCGCTTCGACTCGTTCGAGAAGATCCCGCCCTTCTACGAGAAGCTCGTCAACTGGCAGACGGTGCTGCTCGTGGTCGCGATCGAGCTCGCCGTCTTCACGGCGTTCGGCTTCTACAACCGCTGGTGGCGCTACGTCTCGACGCGCGACATGTGGGGCGCGGCCCGGGGTGTGACCGTCGCGTGCCTCGCCGCGAGCCTCATCGTCTACTTCTTCCCGCCGAGCGACACGGCCCGCCTGCCGCGCGGAGTGGCGATCCTCGACTGGCTGCTCCTGCTCGGGCTCGTCGCCGGCTCCCGCCTCCTGGCGCGCACGATCTTCGAGCGACCCTCGCCGACCAGCCTCGTCGCGCGCGGCAAGGAGGTGATCGTCGTCGGCGCAGGCGATGCGGGCCAGCTCGTGATCCGCGAGCTGCAGAAGTCGCGTGCGCTCGGGTACACGCCCATCGGGGTCGTCGACGACGACCCGCGCAAGAAGAACCTGCGCGTCCACGGCGTTCGCGTGCTCGGTACGACCGAGGCGCTGCCCCACATCTTCCGGGACAACCGGCCCGACGAGCTCCTGATCGCGATTCCATCCGCCGCGGGCGACGTGCGCCAGAAGGTCGTCGAGTACGCGCGGGACGCACGCGTGCCCGTGAAGACGCTGCCCGGGCTGTACGAACTGATCTCGGGCGACCACAACCTCGCCGCGCAGATCCGCCCCGTGCAGGTCGAGGACATCCTCGGTCGCGAGCCCGTGGACGTGGACTTCGCGGCGATCTCGGAGTACCTGCGTGGGGAGACCGTGCTTATTTCGGGCGCGGGTGGCTCGATCGGCTCGGAGCTCTGCCGCCAGGTCGCGCGCGCGGGCGCGTCGCGCCTGATCCTCGTCGACCAGGCCGAGTCGCCGCTCTACGAGATCGAGCGCGAACTTGTGGACGACCGCAACTTCCCGGCGAGCGTCCCGGTGATCGCCGATGTCGGCAACCGAGAGAAGCTGCGCCAGGTCTTCGACCGCTACCGGCCGAGCATCGTCTTCCACGCGGCGGCCTACAAGCACGTGCCGATGATGGAGGCGAACCCGCTCGAGTCGGTGCGCAACAACGTGCTCGCGACGAAGGTCGTGGCCGAGGTCGCGGTCGAGTTCGGCGCGCGGCGCTTCGTGCTGATCTCGACGGACAAGGCGCTGAACGCGCAGGCGGTGTACGGGCAGTCGAAGGCGCTCTGCGAGTGGATCGTCGAGGCGTACGGCTCGCGACAGGACGTGTCGACCCGCTTCGTCGCGGTGCGCTTCGGGAACGTGCTCGACTCGGCGGGGTCGGTGATCCGGATCTTCAAGCGCCAGATCGCCAAGGGCGGGCCGGTGACGGTCACACACCCCGAGATGACGCGCTTCTTCATGACCACGCCCGAGGCCGTGTCGCTCGTCATCCAGGCGGGCTCGATCGGCGGCCGCGGCGAGATCTTCGTCCTCGACATGGGCGAGCCGGTCAAGATCATCGACCTCGCGCACAACATGATCCGGCTCTCCGGCAAGGAGCCCGAGCGCGAGATTCCGATCGATTTCATCGGCGCCCGCGCAGGCGAGAAGCTGCACGAGGAGCTGTGGAGCGAGGACGAGGTCATCGCGGACACGCTGCATCCGAAGATCAAGCGCGCGCGGCGGGCTCCGGTCGACGGGGTCTGGCTCGAGGGAGAGCTGGGCGCGCTCGAGAGGCTGATCGCGGAGGGGGACACGCTCGAGGTCGTGTCACGGCTCTCGTCGATGGTTCGTTCTCCGCAACGCGTCGGGGCCGCGTCGACGGACTCCGTCTCCGAGCAGACGCTCCACTAACTGGAGATGGAGATAGGCATCAGGCTCACGGTGGTCGGCAGCCAGGGTGAGGCTGACGTGATCTGCTCACTCTTACAGGCGAATGGGATCGAATGCGGCGAACGGGCGACTGACCTCTCGGCCGAGCGAGGCGGAGGCTGGGGCGGTCAGCGGGAGATTCTCGTTCGTCAAGCCGCTAGGGTGGCCCGATGCTGAACTCCGAGCAGCAGTGTGCGGTCGACGCCGTCCGCGGGCCCGTTTGCATTCTCGCCGGGGCGGGTTCCGGCAAGACGACGACGATCACACATCGGGTCGCGAATCAGGTTGAGAGCAGGGCTTTTCGCGTTGACGAGATCCTCGCAGTGTCCTTTACGGACAAGGCCGCGGGGGAGATGCGCACGCGGCTCGACGAGCTCGGCGTCCCCGGTGTGCGCTGCTCGACCTTTCACTCGGCCGCGCTCGGGCAGCTCCGCTTCTTCGCCGCCGAGCCTCCGAAGCGGATCCTGGCCTCGAAGGCGCTCCCGCTCAGGCACATCGGGAACTCGCTGCGTCGGCCGTACCAGTTCCGTCCCGCGGCTGATCTCGCCACCGAGGTCGAGTGGGCCAAGAACCGCCGCATCCCGCCCGACGAGTACCTCCGCTCGCTGGGCGACCACGAGCCGCCGATACCGCCCGACCTGATGCTCCGCGTCTACCGCGAGTACGAGCGGCGCAAGGTCGACCAGGGCTGGATCGACTTCGAGGACCTGATCGAGCTCACGATCCGGCTCTTCGACGCGGACGAGGGCGCGCTCGAGCAGGTGCGCGACCGCTACCGCGCGTTCACGGTCGATGAGTACCAGGACGTGAACCTCCTCCAGCAGACACTGCTCGACCGCTGGCTCGGCGATCGCGACGAGCTGTGTGCGGTCGGCGACGACTACCAGTCGATCTACGCGTTCACAGGCGCAAGCCCCGAGTACCTGCTCGCGATGCCGAAGCGCTTCTCGCACGCGACCGTCGTGCGGCTCGAGGAGAACTACCGCTCGACTCCCGAGGTGCTGTCGTTCGCGAACCGGCTCGTCGCCAAGCTCGGCGACGCCGAGAAAGTGCTGCGCGCGACGCGTCCCGCCGGGCCGGAGCCGGTCACGCGCGCGTTCGCCGAGCCCGTGCACGAGGCCAGGTTCCTCGTCGAACGCATCCGTGAGCTGCACGCGGGTGGCATCGCGTACGAGGAGATGGCCATCCTCTTCCGCACAAACGCGCGCTCCGCCGACTACGAGGAGGCGCTGCACGACGCTGAGATCCCGTCCCAGGGCGCTGCGCTGCTCAGCCGCGATGCCGCGAAGCAACTCCTGAAGGCGCTGCGCGGGCGGCCGCTCTCCGACGTGCGTCGGATCGCCCGCGAGCAGGGAATGCTGGAGACGATCCCGGACCGTCTCGGCGAGCGCGAGGTGACACGGCAGAACGACCTCGCTCGGCTCGTCAAGCTGGCGGAGGAGTTCGAGGGGACGGCGGAGGACTTCGTCGCCTACCTCGAGGAGCGCTTCGGCAGCAAGGCGGGACGCGGCGTGCACCTCCTGACCTACCACCGCGCGAAAGGACTCGAGTTCGAGGCCGTGTTCCTACCCCGCCTCGAGGAGCGCGAGCTGCCGTCGAAGCTCTCGAAGACCGCCGCGGCGCTCGCCGAGGAGAGGCGTTTGTTGTACGTGGGGCTCACGCGGGCGAAGCGCCACCTGACCGTCACCTGGTCGGGCAAGCCGAGCCGCTTCCTCGCCGAGCTGGAGATCCGCGAGCCGGCGCCGAAGCCGGTCGAGCCGGACGACCCGCTCTACGAGACGCTCAAGCGCTGGCGCCTCGAGACCGCGAAGGGAGAGGAGCGCCCAGCGTACGTGATCTTCCACAACTCGACACTGGCCGAGATCGTTCGCAGAGCGCCTCGCACGCGCGAGGAGCTCGCGGCAGTCCCGGGCGTCGGCCCGGCAAAGCTGGAGCGCTACGGCGACGCGGTGCTCGCCGCCTTAGAGGCGGTTGCTGTGTAAGTTCGATTGGGCGCCTACGCGGCTGAAAGCAGGAGGTCGAGCAGGATCTGCGGGTCGCGCCGGACACGCTCCGACTCGCCCGGCGCCCGCTTCTCCAGCTCAAGCGCGCGCGGGTCGGTGAGGGGCCGCAGGCGGCCGTCGCGGATCAGCATCTCGTCCACTCCGCCGATCCGCCCGCCGTACGTCGTGTAGACCGGGACTCCCAGCGCGGCGGCCTCACGGTTCATCGTGCCGCCGGCCGAGACGACGAGATCCGCGAGCGCGATCAGGCTCTGCGCGTCGACGGCGTGGTCGGGGATGATCAGCGAGGGCAGGCTCAGGCTGCGCACATAGTCACGCTGCTCGGCACTGCGCGGCAGGACGACCGCGTGCACGCCGGTCTCATGCCCCAGGTACGCAAGCAGCCGCGGGAAAAAGGGGTTCGAGCGCCTGTGGTAGAGCGAGACGTCCGGCGGCGTGCGCACGACCACGAGGGTGCGGGCCCGGTTGACGAGCAGCTCGTCGAGGACGGTCCGGTCGGGCTCGAAGTCGCAGAGGTAGTACTCCTCCTTGAGACCCGGGTATTGCAGAAGCTTCGGGGGACGCACGCCGAAGCGGGTCATGCGCTCCTCGGGGATCGCGTCGGGGACGACGACCCTCGTCGCGGCGCGATCGCCGAGGTGGTGTTGGAGCGTCGCGAACTCGTAGTCGTGCGTCGTCGCACTCGGGATGCCGAGTCGCCGCGCCGTGATCGTCAGCTCGTGGGAGCCGTGGGCGAGCGCGAGGTCGTAGCCGCGGCCCTTCGCGTAGCGCTTCAGCGCGCGCAGCCGGGACGCGAGCGCGAACGCTTTGGCGACCCGCGAACGGCCTCCGTGGGTGCCGATCACCTCGGCGTCGATCCGATGCCGCTCGAGCAGCTCCAGCGTCTGCGCGTAGTCGCGCGTCGTGACCTCGACCTCGTCGCCGCGCTCGCGAAGCAGGGCGAGCAAAGGACGGAAGACCAGCACGTGCGCCGGCGCGGAGATGTCGACCCAGGCTTTCACTGGACGATTGCTTCGAGGCGGGGCTCGCGCAGCGCGCCGGGTGTCCGCTCGACGTGCCGCTCGTGCCAGAGCGTGAACGCGAGCAGGCCCCAGAGCTGGCGGCTCAGGTCGTCGCGGCCGGCGACGTGGTCGTCGATCAGCCGGGTCACGGCCTCGGGCCGGAAGAAGCCGTGGCGCCGGAGCGTCTGCGCCGAGAGCGTCTCGCGTGCGAACGGCTCGAGGTCGCCGCGGAGCCAGGCCGCAGCCGGGATCGAGAAACCGCGTTTGCGCCGCCGCGAGAGCTCCGGGGGGATCAACGGCGCGACCGCCTTGCGCAGGAGGATCTTCTTGCGGAGGCCCCGTACCTTGTGCCGATCGGCGAGCCCGAGCGAGAAGGTCGTCACCACCGGGTCGAGGAACGGGACGCGCGCCTCGAGCGAGTGCGCCATCGACGCGCGGTCGGTCTTCACGAGCAGGTCGTCGACGAGGTACGCGCCGAGATCGACGTCCTGGAGCCGCGCGAGCAACGTTGCGCCCTCGGTCTCCGCGAAGCGCGCCCGCAGGTGGTCGACCGGATCGGAGCCGTTGCCGCGCCCGGTCAGCTCGGCCCGCGCCTCCAGCGAGAAGATCTCCTTCCACCCGTGATGCCGCTCCAGCGGCGGCAGGTGCGCGGCGCGCACGAACCGCTTCGCCTTGTAGTCGAAGCTCGCCCTCGCGCTCGACGAAGGCAAGCGCTCGACAACCGGTCGCAGCAGCGGAGCCGTCCAGCCCGCACGCTCCGCGAGCAGGTCGGCCGCGTACGTGTAGTAGCCGCCGAAGAGCTCGTCCCCGCCCTCGCCCGAGAGCGCGACCTTCACGTCCTCCGCCGCGAGCTGCGCGACGAGGTACGTCGGCAGCGCCGACGAGTCTGCGAACGGCTCGTCGAAGGCCTCGGCCAGAGCCGGCAGGAGCAGCGCCGCGTCCGGGCGGAGCACGAGCTCGCGATGCTGCGTCCCGTAGCGCTCGGCGACGAGGCGCGCGTCGGCGAGCTCGTCGAAGCTGCGCTCCTCGAAGCCGATCGAGAACGTGCGCAACGGCTCGGAGACCTCCTCGGCGGCGAGCGCGGCCAGCGCCGAGGAGTCGATCCCGCCCGAGAGGAGCACCCCGACTGGCACGTCCGAGACCAGGTGCGCCCGCACGGAGTCCCGCAGCCGCGCCCGGAGCTCCTCCACGAGCTCGGCCTCCTCGTCGCGGCGAACCTCGTCCGCCGCCACCGGCGCCGGCCGTGCGTAACGCACGAGCTCGCTCCGCCCGTTCTCCCAGGTCAGCACGTGCCCCGCCTGCAGCTTGCGCACCTCGCGAAAGATCGTCAGCGGCCCGGGGACGGAGTTGAACGCGAGGAACGCGTCGAGCGCATCGAGGTCGATCTCGCCCCGCGGAAGCGCCCGCAGCTCGGAGGCGAACTCGAGCTCGCCGCCCACCTCGCGGTAGTACAGCGGCTTGATCCCGTACGGGTCGCGGGCGAGCACGAGCCGGGCGCGCGCCGAGTCCCACAGGGCGACCGCGAACATCCCGCGCAGCCTCTCCGCGAACCGCGCGCCGTGCTCCTCGTACAGGTGCACGAGTACTTCGGTATCGCCGCTCGTCGAGAAGCGGTGGCCGGCCCGCTCGAGCTCGCGGCGCAGCTCGCGGTAGTTGTACAGCTCACCGTTCTGGACGACCGTGATCCGCCCGTCCTCGTTCGAGATCGGCTGGTCGCCCGTGGCGAGATCGATGATCGCAAGACGCCTCGCTGCGAGGCCGACGGGCCCGTCGAGGTACGTGCCGTCGGAGTCCGGCCCGCGCTGGACGAGGGTTGCGCTCATCGCCGCGAGCCTGCCGGGGTCGACGGACCCACGGGTGGACGCGATTCCGCAGATCCCGCACATGCGGCACTACTCTAGATCCAGCGGTGGCCACGTTCGGCGCACACGAAGAGCTCCAGCTCCTCCTGCTGCTGCTCACGGCTCTGGCGCTGCTCCTGCTCGCCGACCCGCTGCGCATCCCGTATCCGATCCTGCTGGTCGTCGGCGGGCTCATCCTGGGGTTCGCGCCGGGGGTGCCGACGGTCGTGCTGCCGCCCGACGCCGTGATCGTCGGGATCCTCCCGCCGCTCCTCTACTCGGCGGCCTTCAACACCGGCCTGCGCGACCTGAAGCGGAACGTCCGGGCGATCTCGCTGCTCGCGATCGCGCTCGTCACCGTGACGATGGTCGCCGTCGCGGTAGCGGCCCACTACGTGATCGGCCTCTCGTGGTCGGTCAGCTTCGTGCTCGGGGCCGTCGTCTCGCCCACCGATCCCATCGCCGCGACCTCGATCGCGCACCGACTCGGAGTCCCGCGCCGCGCGATCGCGATCGTCGAGGGCGAGAGCCTCGTCAACGACGGAACCGCGCTCGTCCTCTTCAAGTTCGCAGCCGCCGCTGTCGTCGTCGGCTCCTTCTCACTCGTCCACGCGGCCGGCGACTTCGTCTGGACGGTGCTCGGCGGGATCGCGGTCGGGCTCGTGATCGGACGCGTGATCCGCTTCATCCGCTTCCGGGTCAACAACCCGCCGCTCGAGGTGACGATCGCGTTCCTGACCGGCTACATCGCCTTCCTGCCCGCCGCGGCGCTCGGCGTTTCAGGCGTGCTGGCGGTCGTCACTGCCGGCGTCTACATGGGCTGGCACACGCCCGAGCTGACGACTGTGGATACGCGGCTTCAAGGAGACGGCTTCTGGGCAATCTTCAACTTCCTGCTCAACGCACTTCTGTTCGGGCTCGTCGGCTTGCAGCTCCAGCCGATCCTCGACCAGTTGCACGGCCTTTCGTGGGAGCAGCTCGTCGGCTATGCGGCACTGCTCTGGCTGGTGGTCGTGGGGATGAGGTTCGCGTGCGGATTCCCGATCGCGCACGTCCCGCGCTGGCTCTCGCGCAGCCTGCGCGAACGCGATCCGACCCCGCCCTGGCAGTTCATCGCGTTCATCGGCTGGGCCGGAATGCGCGGAGGGGTGACGCTGGCCGCGGCGCTCGCGATCCCGCTCGAGACGGACGCAGGAGCTTCCTTCCCGGACCGCTCGCTGGTCGTCTTCCTCGCGTTCTCGATCGTGCTCTCGACGCTCGTCATCCAAGGCCTCTCCCTGCCCGCAGTCGTGCGTCTGCTGAAGCTCGAGCGCGACGACCTCGACGAGCGCGAGGACGCGAAGGCTCGGATCCACGCGGTCGATGCGGGGCTCGCGCGGCTCGAGGAGCTGATCGACGAGGACTGGGTGCGCGACGAGACCGCCGAGCGCGTCCGCGGCATGTACACCTTCCGCCGGAACCGCTTCGGCGCCCGGCTCGACGGCTCCGACGAGGACGGGATCGAGGCGCGCTCGCAAGACTACCAGCGGCTGCGACGCGAGTTGCTCGAGGCCGAGCGGGGCGCGGTCCTCGCGCTCCGCAACGAGGGCAAGATCAGCGAGGACGTGATGCAGCGCGTGACGCGCGACCTCGACCTCGAGGATTCGCGGCTAGACGTCTAGGCTGCGCTTGCGCTGCCGGTTTCAGGACGCGCGGGCTTCGCTCGTGCGTCCGTCGGAAATGACCGGTCGACCCGCCGGTATCGGCACCTACGCGGCAAGGAACTGGCGGAGAACGCGCCAGGCGGTGGCGCCGAGCGTGCGCAGGTACAGGCGCAGCGAGCGGTCGGCGATCCACTCGAGGTCGTGCGCGAGCTTCTCCGCCATCGACGTCTCGTAGCCGCGCCGCACCTGGGCGAAGCCGGTCAACCCGGGCCGAACGACGAGCCGCTGCCAGTACGCGGGCAGCTCCTCGGCGAGCTCCTCGAAAAAGCGCGGCCGGATCGGACGCGGCCCGACGAGGCTCATGTCCCCTTTGAGCACGTTCCAGAACTGCGGGATCTCGTCCAGCTGAGTAGCGCGGAGCCAGCGCCCGAGCTTCGTCACCTCGGGCTCGGTCTGCTGGACAAGCTCCGCTCCGAGGTGATGGCCGATTCGCGCCTCCGCGCCCGGTCGCAGCGTCCGGAACTTCGTCATCGTGAACACGCGCCCGCCGCGGCCGACACGCTCGCCGCGGTAGAAGACCGGACGTCCCGAGCTGAGCAGGTTCGCGATCCCGATCGGAACCGTCAGCGGCAGCGAAACGAGCAGGAAGAACGCCGAGAGGATGACGTCGAGCGTCCGCAGCTCGAGGTCGACGCGCCGCCGGTCCGGGGTCTCCTGGGCGAGCCGCGAGAACCGCTCGGCAAGGCTGTCATGGCCTTGCATAGTCAAGGTCACTGAGTTGTAATTCTTGCGGATGGAAGCCGCGTCGGTTCGAGAGCGTTCTCCGCTGCGATTGAATCCGGTCGGCGTCGCCGCGGCGCTGCTCGGACTGACGCTTGTAGCGTGGATCGTGACCTTCGATCGCATGCGCGGAATGGACGCCGGCCCAGGGACGGATCTCGGCGGCCTGAGCTGGTTCCTGGGGATCTGGGTGACGATGATGGCGGCGATGATGCTGCCGTCGGTATCGCCGATGGTGCTCGCCTTCGCGAGGGTGACGAAGGAGCGGTCACGGCGAGGGCAAGCGGCCTTCGTTCCGACGTGGGTCTTCCTGGCCGGCTATCGCCTGGGATCGGGCCGGACCGTACGTAGCGGGAGCTGCGATTGTGGTCGCAGGTATCTACCAGTTGACGCCGGTGAAGGACGTCTGCCTCCGTCACTGCCGCACGCCGATGCACTTTCTCCTTCACGGCTGGCACGAGGGCAAGCTCGGTGCGCTTCGCATGGGAGGCGAGCACGGGCTCTACTGCGTCGGCTGCTGCTGGGGCCTCATGGTCGTCCTCTTCACCGTTGGCGTCATGAGCCTCGTCTGGATGGCCGTGATCGCGGCCGTGATCTTCGCCGAGAAGGTGATCCCGTACGGAACTAGGCTGACGAAGGCCCTCGCGTTGGCGTTCGTCGCGCTCGGCATCTGGATTGCCGTCGCACCGTCCAGTGTCCCGGGTCTGACTCAGACGGGCTCGGGTCCGTCCATGGGAATGCAACCGTAGAGAGAGGAGTACGGATGGCGTACACGATCAAGGGAACCTACGTCGCGAGCTGCGACTGCGTCGGGGTCTGCCCGTGCCCGGTCGACGGAACGCCCGCGACCGAGAACGGCGAGTGCAAGGGCGCGGCTGCCTTCGCGGTTGCCGAAGGAAGTCTGGACGACACTGATCTCGGTGGCGTCAACTTCGTCCTCTACAACTTCTTCCCGGCCAACATCAGCGCCGGGAACTGGAAGGTCGGCCTCGTCATCGACGACGGCGCCTCGGACGAGCAGGCCCAGGCGATCGAGCGGATCATCTCAGGGGAAGAGGGAGGTCCCTTCGGAGAGTTCAAGCCGCTGATCGGCGACTTCGCCGGAACCGAGCGCGCGTCGGTCGCCGTGGCAGACGGCTCGGTGACTGTCTCGGGCAAGAGCGACTACATGTTCGAGCCGTTCACCGGGCCGGACGGATCCCCGACGACCGTGCGTGGGGCGATGTTCGCCTTCGCCCCCGAATACGAGATAGGCAAGACCACGGGCAAGTCGGACGCATTCGGCCTCTCGTTCGATTCGAACTACGGCGAGTCGGCTCAGTTCGAGTATTCGACGGAGGCGACCGGCGTCGTCCACCCGCGGGCCTAGGCGTCGCGTCGTCCTGCCTCGAGAGGGCCCCGCTGCGGGCCCTCTCACTTTTCTCCGGGGTCGCTCGACGGATAAGCTCTCCTTATATGGACACCCGCCAGCTGGCGGCCTTTTGCGCCGTCGTCGAGCGCAAGAGCTTCTCCGAGGCTGCCGAGCGGCTCGGCGTCACGCAGCCTGCCGTCAGCCAGCAGATCCGTTCGCTCGAAGACCGGCTCGGCCAGCAGCTGCTCGACCGCTCCGGACGACGCGTCGAGCCGACCGAGGCGGGGAACCGGCTCTACCGCAGCGCCCAGCGGATGCTCGCGCTCGAGCGGCAGCTCCTCGACGAGGTCGCCGGCGATGCGGAAGGGCCGCTCCGCGGGCAGCTCGCGCTCGGTGCCTCGACCGGCCCGGGCGGCACGGTCGTCCCGGTGCTCCTGTGCGAGTTCGCCGAGGCGAACCCCGACGTCACGGTCGACCTCACCATCTCGGACACGCAGACGATCGTCGAGCAGGTCGCGCGGCGCGAGCTTGAGCTCGGCGTCGTCGGCGCGACGCCCCGCAACCGCTCCGTCGCGTACGAGCCGTTCTTCCACGACGAGGTGATCCTCGTTTGCCCGCCGGAGCACCGGTTCGCGGGCAAGACAGTCGCGCTCGAAGACCTGCGCGACGAGCAGCTGATCGCGATGCAGGAGGGCGCAGGCGTGCGACAGGTGATCGACGACGAGCTTCGCGATGCCGGGGCGCGGCTGAGCGACCTCGGCGTTCGGCTCGAGCTCGGGCTCCAGGAGTCGGTCAAGAGCGCGGTCGAGGCGGGGCACGGCGTGACGTTCATCTCGCGGACGGCGGTCGAGCGCGAGCTGGAGAACGGGACGCTTGCCGAGGCGCGCGTCCGCGGGCTCGAACCGTCGCGCGAGATCTCGCTCGTTCGTGCGGGCGGCCGTGTGTCGACGCGCGTGGCCGACGCGTTCGTCCAGTTCGCGCGAGAGCGGCTGTGATCGTCCGCTGGGGCCTCGGCGAGCTCGAGGGCGTGCTCGAGGAACTCGGCGCCGCGCGGCCGTTCCTCGTCGCGAGCCCGCGCTGGGACCCGCCGGTGGACGTGGCCGGCGAGTGGCGCGAGGTCCCGTCCGACCGAATCGCGGACGCTGTGGCCTCGACCGAGGATGCAGACGGCATCCTCGCCGTCGGCGGCGGTAGCGCGATCGACCTCGCGAAGGCGATCTCGGCCGAGACCGGCCTCTCGCTCGTCTCGGTTCCGACGACGTACTCGGGAGCCGAGTGGACGCCCGGCTTCGGGATCCGCGACCACGAGCGGCGCGCGAAGGGCGGCGGTTCGGGCGCGAGGCTGGCCGGAATTGTCTACGAGCCGGAGCTCACGCTCGGCTTACCGCGACCGGAGACCGTCGGCACGGCGATGAACGCCCTCGACCACGCGGCCGAAGCCCTCTACGTCAAGGGGCGAAACGAGGATGGCGACCGCGAGGCGCTGTCCGGCGCGCGGCTGATCGGCGAATGGCTCCCTCGGGTCGTCGAGACGCCGGAGGACCTCGAGGCGCGGCGCGCGCTCCTCGAGGGCGCGATGCACGCCGGAACCGCGCTCGCGTCAGCCGGTCTCGGCCTTGCCCACGCCATGGCACAGGCTCTCGGCGGACGCTTCGGCCTCCCGCACGGCGCGATGAACGCGATCGCGCTCCCGCCCGCGCTGCGCTTCAACGAGCCGGTCGCAAGCGCCGAGATCGCACGCTTCGGCGAGGCGCTCGGCACCGACGACCCGATCGGCCGCGCGCAGGAGCTCGCCCTGCTCGGTGGATACAAGCGCCTCCGCGACCAAGGCGTGCCCGAGAACGAGCTCGCCGAGGTCGCGGAGGCCGCCGCAGGCCGACCGGGCGCGCGGGCGAATCCGCGCCCGGCAACGCCTTCCCAAATCTCAGACCTGCTGCGCTCGGTCTACTAGAACGGGCTTGCTCCTTCCCACCAGCTGTTCTGCTCACTCATTACGGCTCCCCTCTCTTCGAGTTCAGCCTCCAGCCGGTCTGACGGCTCCACACCGGTAGGAGGCTGCTCGTCTTCCTCGTGCGAGAGGATGCTCACACGCAGACCTGAAAAGTCTCTGAAGGCCTCCGTTACGATCACCCCGCGGCAGGAGGTACCGCTTGGAGTACCGCATTCTGGGCCCGGTCGAAGTTGAGCTGGAGGGCGGCCCTCCGCTGTCCGTCAAAGGGAAGAAGCCGCGCGCCTTGCTGGCGCTCCTGATCCTGCGCCGAAACGAGCCCGTTCCGACCGAGCTGCTGATCGAGGACCTGTGGGGCGACAAGGCACCCGCGACGGCTGCGAACACGCTCCAGGTTTATGTCTCGCAGCTGCGGAAGATCGTCTCCGACCGCCTGACGCGGGAAGGCTCCGCCTACCGGCTCCGGATCGACCCCGACGAACTGGACGCGGAGCGCTTCCAGCAGCTCGCGGAGGACGGCGATGCCGCGCTGCGCCGCCGCTCGTTCCGCGAAGCTGCCGAGCTGCTCGCCGAGGCGCTCGCCCTCTGGCGCGGCCCGGCCCTCGCCGACCTGCGCTACGAGTCGTTCGCCCAGGGGGAGACCGTGCGCCTCGAAGAGCTGCGCCTCGCGGCGAACGAGAACCGCATCGAGGCCGATCTCGGGCTCGGCCGCCACGACCAGGTGATCGGCGAGCTCGAAGCGCTCATCGCGCAGCAGCCCCTGCGCGAACGCCTCCGCAGCTTGCACATGCTCGCGCTCTACCGCGCGGGACGCCAGGCCGATGCGCTCGAGGCCTACCAGGCGGCGCGCCAGACGCTCCTCGACGAGCTCGGCCTGGAGCCCGGCCCCGAGCTCCGCGACCTCGAACAGGCGATCCTGCGCCAGGAGGAGACACTCTCGCGGCGGCCGCTGCCCCAGAGCAATGTGCCCGTGCCGGCCAGCACGCTCGTCGGCCGCAGGCGCGAGCTCGAGGAGGTCACGAACGCGCTGCGCGGCCCGACGCGCGTTCTGACCTTGACCGGCCCCGGCGGATCGGGGAAGACGAGGCTCGCGATCGAGGCGGCGAGAGCACTCGCGGAAGAGCTTGCGGACGGCGCCTTCTTCGTCGCGCTCGACGCGATCCGCGATCCGGCGCTCCTCCTGCCGACGATCGCCGAGGCGGTCGCGGTCCGAGAAAGCGGCGACAAGTCGCTGGCAGAGAGCCTCGCCGAGCGCCTGTCCGGCCGCCAGACGCTGCTCGTGATGGACAACTTCGAGCAGCTGGCCGAGGCCGCACCGGCGCTGTCCGAGACCCTGGAGGCCGCCCCGGGCCTGTCGTTCCTCGTCACGAGCCGCTCGGCGCTGCGGATCTCGGGCGAGCAGGAGTATCCGCTCGATCCGCTCGACCTCCAGGACGCCGTCGCGCTCTTCGTCGAGCGGGCGCAGGGAGCCGACCCGCGCTTCAGCCTGACCGACGAGAACACGGCCGCGGTCGAGGAGATCTGCGGGCGTCTCGACGGGCTGCCGCTCGCGGTCGAGCTCGCTGCGGCCCGCACGAAGCTCCTGCCGCCCGATGCGATGCTCGCCTTGCTGGACGAGCGCCTCGACCTGCTCAGCCGTGGCGCCCGGAACCTGCCCGAGCGGCATCGAGCACTCCGCGAGACGGTCGCCTGGAGCTACGACCTCCTCGGGCCGGACGAGAAGACGCTCTTCGTGCAGCTGTCCGTCTTCGGCGGCGGCTTCACGCTCGAGTCCGCAGTCGCGGTGTGCGACGCATCGCTCGACGGAGTCGCGACGCTCCTCGACGACAGCCTCCTCGAGCGAGACGGGCCCCGCTTCAAGATGCTGGAGACGATCCGCGAGTACGCGCTCGAGCAGCTGGCCGCCGAGCAGGAGGCCGACCATGTCAGGCGCCGCCACGCAGAGCACTTCCTGAAGCTGGCCGAGTCGGATCCCGTGCCCGAGCAGGCCGCCTGGTTGATCCGCATGGACGCGGAGCGCGACAACTTCCGCGAGGCGCTCGCCTGGTCCCTCGACACGCGGGAGGCGAGCCTCGGACTGCGGCTGGCCGCCGCACTCTGGGAGTTCTGGTGGGTTCGTGGCCACCTCGCCGAGGGGCGAGGCTGGCTGCACGAGGCACTCACGCGCGGTCGGTCCGCGCCGCCCGAGCTTCGCGCCCGCGCGTTGCACGCGGCCGGCAGCCTGGCCACGCGTCAGGGCGACTACGAGGCTGCCGCGGCGCTCTTCGAGGAGAGCCTCGCGATCTGGGAGGAGCTCGACGACGCCGCGGGGACGGCCCGGTCGCTGCTCTCGATTGGGACGGTCGCGGCCGAGCAGGGCGACCAGGAACGGGCAATCGACCTGTCGGAGCGCGCGGCCGAGCTCTACGACGAGTCCGGCGACCAGCGCGGCCACGCGCTCGCGATCAGCAACCTGGGCGGGATCGCGCTCGAGCGCGGCGAGTACGCGAAGGCGGCGTCGCTGAGCGAGCGGGCCTACGGGCTCTTCGAGACGCTCGAGGACAGCGAGGGCATGGCGTTCGCGCTCGTCAACCAGGGGTTCGCAGCGCTGTCGCAGAAGCAGCACGAGCGCGCGATCGAGCTGCTTCGGCAGGCACTGCGCCGGCTCGCCGAGCTCGAGTTCAGAGACGTGATCGGCTACTGCTTCGAAGGGCTTGCCGCGGTGCTCGCGTTCACCCGGCGGCCCGAGGAGGCTGCCCGGCTGCTCGGCGCGGCGGAGGCGCTCCGGGAAAGCCTCGGCGTCGGGCTCGCTCCTGCCGAGCAGACGACTCACGACGAGACGGTGGAGGCGGTGCGCGGCGCGCTCGACGAGCAGCGGTTCACCGGCGCCTGGCGGCATGGTCGGGAGATGGCGCTGGACGACGCGATCGCGTATGCGCTCGAGGAGGAGACCGCGCGCATCGAGGGCTAGGCTCTCGATAAGTATCTCTTATGCCTGCAATTAGCGGTTGACTGGTATAGTCGGCGCGTGGACGCGCCGCTCGAATTCGACGTGCTCGTGGTCGGCAGCGGGGCCTCCGGGCTCGCCGCCGCGGTGTCGGCCGACCGAGCGGGCGCTCGAGTCGGGCTGGTCGCAAAGGACGCGGTGCAGTCCTGCAACTCCGCCAAGGCGCAGGGGGGCATCCAGGCCGCGTTCGGCGAAGACGATTCGCCCGAGCAGCACGCCGAAGACGTCTGGAAGAGCTCGCACGAGACCGCCGACCGCAAGCTCGTCGAGGTGTTGACCGGCGAGGCGCCGAGCGCGATCCACTGGCTCGAGGAGCTCGGGGTCGAGTTCACCCGCGAGAACGGCGGCTACCGGCTCGCGCGTTGCGGCGGCGCGTCGCGGAAGCGGCTGCTCCAAGTCGGCGACCGGACCGGCCATGCGATCACGAAGGCGATGCGCGAGTGGGTCGATGGCTCGTCCGTGCAGACCTTCCCGAAGTCTCCGCTCATCGAGCTCGAGCGCCGCGAGAACGGCTGGCGCGCGGTGTGCGGCGAGCACGTCATCGACGCGGGGACCGTCGTCCTCGCTGCGGGCGGGCGCTGCTTCCGGATCGCGGCGGAGCGCGGCGAGCTGACCACGAACCATCCCGGTGCGACGGGCGAGGTGACGCAGATCGCCGTCGATCTCGGCGCCGAGCTTCGCGACTACGACGCGCTGCAGTACCACCCGAACGGAGGCGCCTGGCCGGCGCCGATGCAGGGCTATTCGATCCCCGAGACGACGCGCGCGTACGGCGCCGTCCTGCTCAACGCCGACCGCGAGGAGTTCACGGACTCGCTCGGCCCACGCGACGAGGTGTCGCAGGCGATTGTCGACGAGGTCGCTGCAGGGAGGGGCGTGGAGACACCGGACGGTCGCCCAGCGGTCTATCTCGACACGACCCAGATCGCGGAGGACGACGCGAACGTCTCGCTTCCGTACATGCTCCGCCGGTACCGTGCCGGCGGCATCGACCCGCTCGACGAGCCCATCCTGACCTATCCAGTCCTCCACTATCAGAACGGCGGGCTCGTCATCGATGAGCATTCCGAGACGACGCTCGAGGGTCTGTACGCCTGCGGCGAGATCGCCGGCGGGACACATGGGCGGAACCGGATGATGGGCAACTCGCTGCTCGAGTGCACGGTCTTCGGGCGGCGCGCTGGAAAAGCGGCCGCGGAGAAAGCCGCATGAGCACGGTCGCCACCGACCTACGCCAGGCGGTCGAGGACGCCGCGGCGCACCTCTACGTCTGGGCGCTGAAGGACATCCCGCAGGACCTGCGCGACGCGCTCGCGGCCGCCAAGGACAGAGAGACGTCTGTCCCCGGCCGGCGCGTGCTGGAGACGATCGTCAAGAACGTCGACGTCGCGGAGGCCGAGAACAACATCGTCTGCCAGGACACGGGGATCGCCGTCTACACGTGCCGCGTGGGCGAGCATTTCCCGCTGCACCCGGCAAAGATCTACGAGGCGCTGAAGATCGGCACCGAGCGCGCGACGCTCAACACGCCGCTGCGCTCGAACGCCGTGCACACGCTCACCCGCGAGAACACCGGCCCGAACACCGGCTACCGGCTCCCGATCGTCCACTGGGACTTCCTCCCCGGCTGGGACGGCCTCGACGTGAAGTGCATCCCGAAGGGCTCGGGCTCGGAGAACATGAGCTTCCTCAAGATGTGCGTCCCCGCCGACGGGGTGAAGGGGATCAAGCAGTTCGTTCTCGAGTCGGTCGTGGGCGCGGGTGGCAAGCCGTGCCCGCCGGGGATCGTCGGCGTCGGGATCGGCGGCTCGGCGGACTACGCGATGTTCCTGGCCAAGGAGGCGATCGCGCGCCCGGTCGGGACGACGAATCCCGATCCGGAGGTGGCGAAGCTCGAGCGTGAGCTGTTCGATCTCTTGAACGAGACGGGCGTCGGGCCGATGGGCCTCGGCGGCGACGTCACCGTCCTCTCGTGCCACATCGAGCACGCGGACACGCACATGACCCTCAACCCGGTCGCCGTCAACTACCAGTGCTGGGCGGCGCGACGCGCGAGCGCCCATATCACGCCGGACGGCCATGTCGATTTCGACCGAGAGTTCTGAGATGCGCACATGCCTCAATCAGACACGTCCCGGGACCAGGTCCCAAGACACGTCCCCTGGGGCCATGCCCTGGGACCAGGTCCGGGGACTGGGCTGGAGGGGGCATGGCTGAGCACCGGCTCACGTTTCCGACGAGCGAGGAGGACATCCGCAAGCTGCATGCGGGCGATCTCGTGACGGTCGACGGACACATCCTCGGGATCCGCGACCGCACGCAGATCCGCATCTTCGACCAGGGCGTCGAGCCCCCACTCGAGCTCAATGGGGCATTCCTGCTGCACACGGCGCCGAACGTTCGCAAGCTCGGCCCGGGCAAGTACGAGCCGATGTGCGTCGGCACGACGACGAGCGCCCGCATGGTGCGCTTCACGGAGCCGCTCGGCCGCGACCACGGCGTCCGGGCGATCGCGGGCAAGGGCGGCCTCCCCGACGAGGCGATCGAGCCGATGGCGAAGTACGGGATGGTCTACTTCGCGCTCGTCGGCGGGGCGGCGGCGCTCGAGACGACCCAGATCGAAGAGATCGAAGAGGTCTACTGGGAGGAGCTCATGCCCGAGTGCCTCTGGAAGTTCCGCGTCAAGGACTTCGGCCCGCTGTGGGTCGGGATCGACTCGCACGGCAACTCGATGTACCGAGACGTTCAGTCCGAAGCCACGAAGAGACTGGAGGAGATCGTTGCTGGACTCTGATGGGTTCCTCGACCTGCCCGCGCGGGCACCGAAGCCGCGCCACACGGGTCTCACCCACGTCATCGACAAGGGCCTCAACCTGCGCGACATCGAGGGCCTCTTCGACACGGCCGGCGACTACGTCGACGTCGTCAAGCTCGGCTGGGGCACCTCGTACGTCACGCGCAACCTCGAAAAGAAGATCGCGCTCTACCGCTCGTTCGAGACACCAGTCGTCTGCGGGGGCACGCTCTTCGAGGCCGTCGTCGCCCGCGGCAAGCTCGACGAGTACAAGAGCTGGCTGCTCGAGCAGCGCTTCTCCCACGTGGAGATCTCCGACGGTGCGGTCGAGATCCCGCGCGAGCGCAAGCTGGAGCTGGTGCAGTGGAGCAAGGAAGAGCTCGAGGCGGGCGCCTGGAAAGTGATCACCGAGGCGCGCGAGTCGGGCACCGCGGGCATCTTCCGCCCGACCGGCGAGCTGCGGACGGGGCTCGTCGACGAGCTCGCGCACGAGATCGACATCGGCGACCTGATCTTCGAGGCCCCGACGAAGGCTGCGCAGGCCTGGTTCGTGAAGCATCTCGGCCCCGAGGTGAACCTCGGCAACATCCCGCCGGACGAGGTGATCCCGCTCGAAACGCTGCGTTTGGGGCTGCGCGCGGACACGATCAAGGAGGTGCTGCTTGCTGAAGAGCGAGCCCCGACTCAGTAACTCCGGGGACAGGATTAATCCTGTCCCCGGCGTGCAATCAATCGACTACGAGGCGATGACCGCCGAGGAGCTGCTCTCCTGGGTCTATTCGGAGTACGGCGAGAAGCTATGCCTGACCTGCTCGTGGCAGAAGCAGTCGTCCGTGCTCGTGCACATGGTCTGCGAGCTCGGCCTCGACCTGCCCGTGATCGAGCTCGACACACAGCTCTTCTTCCGCGAGACCTACGAGACGCGCGACCGGCTCGTCAAGCGCTACGGGCTGAACCTGATCTCGACGCCGATGCTCACCGTCGCCGAGCAGCACCGGCAGGAGGGCCCGAACCTCTGGGAGCGCGACCCCGATCGCTGTTGTCACATCCGCAAGGTCGAGCCGTTGCTGTCCGCGCTCGAGCCGTACGACGCCTGGATCTCCGGGATCCGCCGCGACCAGTCGCCGAGCCGCGCCGAGACGCCGAAGCTCCAGTGGTCCGAGCGCTACGGCGTCTGGAAGGTGCACCCGCTCGCGGATTGGGATGAGAAGCGCGTCTGGGCGTACATCACGGTCAACGAGACTCCCTACAATCCCCTCCACGAGGCGGGTTACCGCTCGATCGGCTGCATTCCATGCACCCGGCCGATCGCCGAGGACGAAGAGGAGCGCGCGGGCCGGTGGGCCGGTTCGGACAAGCTCGAGTGCGGAATCCATGAGGACACACGACTGAAGGAGGCAGATGAACGAGCACATCTACGCGCATGAGCACCCGGATTCCGAGCGCGTGCGGCCGGGCGGCTTCACGCTCTGGTTCACCGGACTATCCGGGTCGGGCAAGTCCACGATCGCGCACCTGGTCGGGCCCGAGCTCGACCGGCGCGGGCTCGTCGTCGACTACCTGGACGGCGACAACGTGCGGACGCACCTCTCGAAGGAGCTCGGCTTCTCAAAGGAGGACCGGGACACGCACATCGAGCGCCTCGGTTGGGTCGCTTCGAGGCTGACGCGCCAGGGAGGCGCGGTCATCACCGCGGCGATCTCTCCGTACGAGGAAACGCGGCGATTGGTTCGGGAGATGATCGGGGGGGTCGGGACCTTCGTTGAGGTGTACGTCAAGGCTTCCGTCGACGAGTGCGCCAAGCGCGACGTAAAGGGACTCTATGAGAAGGCCTTCAGGGGCGAGATCAAGGAGTTCACAGGCGTTTCAGACCCGTACGAGGAGCCGTCCGAGCCCGAGATAGTGCTCGACACCGAGGCGCACAGCCCCGAGGAGAGTGCGGCACTCGTCGTTGCCGAGCTCGAGCGGCTCGGCCTGATCCCCGTCGAGGTTCCAGCGTGACGGAAGAGACTTTGCAACAGACCGTCACAAAGTCTCTGATCGAGCCGCACGGCGGGCCGCTCGTCGATCGCACCGGCGAACGGCCGGACGATCTGGAGGGGCTCGAGACGATCATGCTCACCTCGCGAGAGGTGTCCGACCTGGACATGCTCGCCTCCGGAGCGCTGTCGCCGCTCGAGGGCTTCATGGGCCGCGAGGACTATGAGCGCGTCGTCGAGGACATGCACCTCGCGAATGGGCTCGCCTGGGCGCTGCCGGTCTGCCTGGCCGTCGAGGCCGCGCCGGAAGGAGACCGCGTCGCGCTCGCCGACGGCGACGGGCGCGCCCTTGCCGTGCTAGAGGTCGAGGAGGTCTTCGACTACGACAAGGAGCGTGAGGCCGAGAACTGCTTCCGCACGACCGACGAAGCGCATCCCGGAGTCGCCCGGCTGTACGCGCAGCACCCGCTCTACCTCGCCGGCAAGGTGACCGTCTTCGACCGTCCGGAGCCGCCCTTTCCCGAGCTCGCACGCGATCCCGCGGACACCCGGAAGGCGTTCGAGGAACGAGGCTGGCGCCGCGTCGTCGGCTTCCAGACCCGCAACCCGATCCACCGCGCGCACGAGTACCTGACGAAGGGCGCGCTCGAGACCGTCGACGGTCTGCTCATCCACCCGCTCGTCGGCGAGACCAAGTCCGACGACGTGCCCGCCGCGACCCGCGTCGAGTGCTACCGCGTCCTCGTCGAGAACTACTACCCGGCCGACCGTGTGATCGTGTCGGCGTTCCCGGCCGCGATGCGCTACGCCGGCCCGCGCGAGGCGATCTGGCACGCGATCTGCCGCAAGAACTTCGGCTGTTCGCACTTCATCGTCGGCCGCGACCACGCAGGCGTCGGTGACTACTACGGCACGTACGACGCGCAGCTGATCTTCGACGAGTTCGAGCCGCACGAGCTCGACATCGAGCCGATGTTCTTCGAGCACGCGTTCTGGTGCAACGCCTGCGGCTCGATGGCAACGCCGAAGACGTGCCCGCACAGCGGGGACGACCATGTGTTCCTATCGGGAACGAAGGTTCGCGAGCTGCTCGAGGCGGGTGAGCTTCCCCCGACCGAGTTCTCGCGGCCCGAGGTCGCCGAGGTCCTGATCGACGCCTACCGCTAAGGTCACGAATGTGGACGGTCTCGAAGTTTTCGAGGGCGACATCGCAATGCTCGATGTGGACGCGATTGCGAATGCGGCGAACAATCGGCTCTGGATGGGCGCGGGTGTCGCCGGCGCGATCAAGCGCGCAGGCGGCGAGGTGATCGAGCAAGAGGCCGTGGCTCTCGGCCCGATCGAGCTTGGCGAGGCCGTCGCGACTGGGGCGGGAAGCCTTAAGGCCCGTCATGTGATTCACGGAGCCGTGATGGGCCAGGACCTCACGACGAATGCGGACCTCGTCCGGCGAACGACCCGCCGTTGCCTCGAGGTCGCCGAAGACCTGGGAGCGCGATCGCTGGCGCTGCCGGCCTTCGGGACCGGAGTCGGAGGCCTGCCGGTCGACGAGTGCGCGCGCGTCATGGTTGCCGAGGCGCGGTCGTTCGAGCCGCGGTCGCTCGAGCGGGTCGTCTTCGCCGTGTTCGGTGCCGAAGCGGAGGAGACGTTCGTCGACGCGGTCGAAGCGACCCGCTAGGCGGGCGGCCTCGCCGGAGCCGTAGCCGGCACGAACACCGTCTTCGGGCGCGGCCGGACGAAGACCCGCTGCCCCTCGAGCAGCTCGAGCTGCTCGGCCTCTTCCCTCGTGACCTGCGCGAGCACCTTTTCTCCGCCGGCGAGCGCGAGCTCCACGCGCACCTCGAAGCCGAGGTGGACAACTCGCTCCACGGTCGCCTCCTCGCTCGTCCCGTTCGGCGTGAGCTGAACCTCGAGGTCGTGGGGACGGATATGGCGCTCGCGAAAGCGAGTCACCGGGCCGACGAAGGTCATGACGAATTCGCTTGCCGGATGCTCGTAGAGGTCCCGCGGCTTTCCGTACTGCTCGATCCGGCCGTTGTTAATCACTGCGACCCGATCGGCCACCTCCATCGCCTCTTCTTGGTCGTGCGTGACGAGCACCGTCGTCACGTGCACCTCGTCGTGCAGGCGCCGGAGCCAGGTGCGAAGCTCCTTGCGGACGCGGGCGTCGAGAGCGCCGAACGGCTCGTCGAGGAGGAGCACCTGCGGCTCGACGGCGAGCGCGCGGGCAAGAGCCATCCGCTGTCGCTGGCCACCGGAGAGCTGCGACGGGTAGCGCTCGGCGAGCCCCTCGAGCTGGACCAGCTCCAGCAGCTCATCGACGCGCTCACGGATCTCCTTCTTCGGCCGCTTGCGGATCTTCAACCCGAAGCCGACGTTGTCGCGGACGGTCATGCGCTTGAAGGCCGCGTAGTGCTGGAAGACGAAGCCGACACCCCGCTTCTGCGGCGGCAGTGGGGTCGCGTCCGTCTCGAAGATCGTCACCTCGCCCGCGTCCGGCACCTCCAAGCCGGCGATGACACGCAGCAGCGTCGACTTCCCGCTGCCGCTCGGCCCGAGGAGCACGGTCAGTGATCCGCTCGGGATTGCGAGCGAGACATCGTCGAGGGCGACGAACTCGCCGAAGCGCTTCGTTACCTGACGAACGCCGATCGCCATTTAGTTTGCCGCCCTCACACTTCGCCGTTTGAAGGTCTCGATCCCGATCAGCAGGACGACAGAAAAAGCCGCCAGCGTCATGGCGACGATGTAGCCCTGCTCCTCCTGATACTGATCGAAGGCTCGAAAAACGTAAAGCGTCGCGGTCTCGGTGCGCCCCTGGAGCAGCCCGCTCACGACGAGCACAGCCCCGACCTCGCCGATGGCCCGTGCCGACGAAAGCGCCATCCCATACAGCAGGCCCCAGCGGATGTTCGGCAGCGTCACTCGGAAAAACGTTTGGAGCTTCGAGGCGCCGAGCGTCCACGCCGCCTGCTCCTCCTCCATGCCCAGCTCTTCGAGTACCGGCGCCACCTCCCGGATGACGAACGGGATCGAGATGAAGATGGTGACGAGGATCATCGAGGGCAGTGCGAAGATGATCTGGATCCCCTGCGCGGCGAAGAATGGCTCGAACCAGCCGCCGCGGCCGAACAGCAGGACGGCCATGAGGCCGACGATGACCGGGGAGACGGCGAGCGGAAGATTGACGAGAGCCGA
>VAXT01000017.1 GCA_005883245.1 Actinomycetota bacterium
CGAGGCGAACACGAAGTCGGTCGCGTGCTCCGGCAGGAAGTTGTAGTTCGACTGGGTGGCACCCGTAGAGCCCCGCCCGTCCACGCCGCCCGCGCCGACTGCGGTGATCGACTGATTGATGTTCCAGGTGGCGCCGCTTGGATCCTTCGACGGATTCGTGAAGCCTACGATGCGCTCTCGCTGGTAGTCCTTCAGGACGTCGACCCCGAGCGCGGGCCCGGCCCAGAGGACGAACGTCGCGCCGGCGAGGCCGACCGCGAGCAGCAGCGAGACCTGCGACCAGCGAGTCCCGGCGATGAACAGCGTCGCGCCGAGGATCCCCGCGTAGACGATCGCCGTGCCGAAGTCCGGCTGCAGGAAGACGAGCAGCATCGGCACCGCGGCGAAGCCGACCGCCGCAAGGGTCGTCTGCCGCTCGTAGATCCGCTTGCCCCGGTCGGCGAGGAACGCGGCCAGGAAGAGCACGAGCAAGAGCTTCCCGAACTCGGACGGCTGGAAGCGGAAGGGCCCGATGTCGATCCAGCGCCGCGTGTTGCGGACGCTCGAGCCGAGCAGGGGCGTCAGGACGAGCATCGCGATCAGGAGGCCGTAGACGATCCGCGAGTGCTTGCGCCAGAAGCCGGGATCGATCAACGTCATCCCGGCCAGGCCCGCGCAGCCGACCAGCGCGTATGCGGCCTGGCGGACGACGTAGTAGTTCGGGTTGCCGGAGATGTCGTCCTTCGTGATCCCCGCGATCACCCAGAGGCCGTACGCGACGATCCCGCCGGCCGCGGCCAGCAGCACCCAGTCGAGGTTGCGCAGGTACGTGCTCTCGCGCGCGCGTGCTCGTTGCCGGGTCGCGAGTCGTCTGTCGGCCGCGTAGTCGGCCATCAGTCAGTCGGCGCCGAGGTCGCGTTGGTGGCCTTCTTGCCGAAGAACTGCTCGAACACCTGGAGCGCCGACGGAGCCGCTACCGCGCCGCCGTAGCCACCGTTCTCGATCACCGCGCAGACGACGAGCCGCGGCGCGTCGAAGGGGCCGAAGCCGCACCACCACGACGTGTTCGTCTTCACCGAGTACGAACCAGATTCCGCGTGCGTCTCGGCGGTTCCCGTCTTCCCCGCGATCGCGACCGGGTACTGGCTGAACGTGTTCGACGACGTTCCGAGCCCGGAGTGCGTCGCCTCGAAGAGCCCGTCGCGGATCGCCGAGATCGCGCCCGGATCGAGGTTGAGCTCCTTCGTCGGCGCCTGGTAGCGGCGGAGCACGAGGGCGCCCTGCGACGGCCCGTTGCGCGGGCCCGGCTGCTCGATCGCCGAGACGAGGTGCGGTGTCACGAGCTTGCCGCCGTTCGCGAGCAACGCGTAGAAGCGCGCCATCTGCAGCGGCGAGGCGAGCATGTCCTTCTGGCCGATCGCGAGCTGGATCGAGTCGCCCGGCTTCCAGAGGCGGTCGACCTGCCAGCAGCACGGGTCGGTCTTCTTCGTGAAGGTCGCCTTCTTCCAGGCAAATGTCGGCAGGAGGCCGGACGTCGCTGGACCGACGTCGAGCCCCGGCTGCTCGCCGAAGCCGAACGTCTTCGCCCAGCGCTGGAGCGGCTGTCCGCGCGAAGGCGGCAGGTCGTAGAACGCCTTGCCCACTTGGTAGAAGTAGGTGTCGCAGGACTGGGCGATCGCCGTCGGGAGCGTCATCGACGTGTTCACGAACGGGTCCCAGTTGTTGAACGTCTGGCCGGCGACCTTGTACGAGCCGGTGCAGGCCAGCGCGTTGTACGGCGAGAGGATGTGCTCCTGCATCGCGGCCAGCGCCGTGACGGGCTTGAACGTCGAGCCGGGCGGATACGCGCCGGCGATCGCGCGGTCGAGCGCCGGATAGTCATCCGCCTTAGCCACGTCATCATCGGTCAGGAAGTTGAGCGCGCCCTTCTTGTGGCTCGTGAACGCAGCGGGGTCGAAGGTCGGGTACGAGGCAAGGGCCCGGATCGCGCCGTCCCGCGGGTCGAGCGCGACGATCGCGCCCGCCTTCGCATACCACTGATGGTCGGCCTGGGCGAGGTTGATGCCGTCCACGATCGCCTGCTGCGCCGCGCGCTGGAGCTTCGCGTCGAGCGTGAGCCGGACCGCGTAGCCGGGCGTCACGGGCGTCCGCAGCTCGATCGGGCTGATCGGCCGCCCGAGCGAGTCGACGCGGAGCTGGCTCAGGCCGGGCCGTCCGCGAAGCTCCTTGTCGAACGTCGACTCGACCCCGGACTGGCCGATCTTGTCACCGAGCAAGTACCCCTTGCTCGACTTCAGCTGGTTCTTGGAGATCTCGCCCACGTAGCCGAGGATGTGCGCGGCAAGGTCGCCGAACGGGTAGCTGCGCACGAACGTGTTCGTGATCGCCATGCCAGGAAACTCGGACTTGTGCTCGAGCAGGTAGTCCGCCTCGTTCTCGGTGACGGAGTCACGGACGGTCACCGGCGTCAAGGGATCGCCGCGGTTCTTCTTGAGCTGGCTCGTGAGGTCGGCGAGCGGGACCTGCAGGATCCGCGCGAGGCGCCGGAGCTCGGCGTATGCGCCGTGCTTGGGCAGGTCGGCGGGCCAGATCTTGACCGCGGTCGCGCTCGTGTTCTGGACGAGCACCCGGCCCCAGCGGTCCCGAATAGGGCCGCGCGGCGCGTCGGTCCGCATCACGCGAAGCTGGTTGTTCCGCGCGGCGACGAGATACTGGTTCCCGGACAGCACCTCGAGCGCCCAGAGCCGGAAGAAGAGCACCGCGAAGGCCGCCAGCGTGAGGAAGCCGAGGATCCCGATGCGGAAGACGAGCTGTGGGGTCAGCCGGTAGGGAGCGTCGACGCGCGGGTCGCGCGGCAGGAAGCGCCCCGGGCGGATCGGGATCGGGCGGCTAGCCAACGAACTCGACCTCCGGCGGCGGCGCGGGGGCCGCGAAGAGGCGCCTGACGAGCGCGAAGACGGGGAACGTGAGCAGGAGGTTGAGGGCGATCGTCCCGGGCAGCTCCTCGATCAGGACGACGCGGGCCGGCGCGGGCTCGCGGAGCAGGAAGTGCATGACGAGCGACCCGACCGCGTAGAGCACGGTCACGACGGCGACGGACAGGAGCGGGGCATGCGCGCGGTCTCGTCCCGTCGTCTCGCCGTAGCGCCCGATCCAGAAGCCGGCGAGCGTAAGCAGCAGCGACGTGAAGCCGAGCGTCCCGAGCCGCGCGACGTCGAGCAGCAGGCCGGCCCAGAAGCCGGCGACCGCGCCGAAGATCGAGCCCTGCGTGAGCGCGACCGCGACGAGCGTGACCAGCACGAGGTCCGGGGAGCCGCCGAGGATCCCGATCTCGGACACGATCGTCACCTGGAGGATCGTCACGAAGAAGAAGAGGGCGGCTGCCTTCGCGGCGGGCGCAATCACGGCATTTGCGGGCGCGGCTTGTGGCTCGCCAGCACGACCACGTACTGGAGCGACGAGAAGTCGACGAACGGCATCACCTGGACGTCCTGGAACGGGTCGACGTCCGTCTGGCCGACCCTCGTCACGCGGCCGATCGGGATGTTCCTGGGATAGAACGACGAGAGCCGGTGGCCGGACATCTGGCCGGCGGTGATCACGGTGTCGCCCTCGTTCACCCTCTTGTTCTTGAGCACGCGGTCGAGGAAGAGCAGGTCCTCGGGGCCCTGGCTGTGGCGTACGACTCCGATCGCGGTCGTCTGGTGGTCCTTCGCCGTGACGTTGCTCTCCTTGTCGGTGAGGAGCGTGACGAGCGCGGTGTCGTGCAGCACCTTCGTCACCTGGCCGACGAGGCCGCGTTTGGTGACGACGGCGTCGTGGACGCGGATGCCGCTCGAGCTGCCGGCGGCGATCACGATCGTCTGGTCGAACTGGCCGACCGGGTTGGACAGGACCTCGGCAGTGACCGCTGTCTTGGCGTAGTCCTGGTAGGCGCTTGCGCGCTTGAGCTTGAGCAGCTTCTGCAGCGCCGCGGCCTCCTGTGCGCCGGTCGCCGCCAGGACCACCTGCTGCCGGAGCCGCGCGTTCTCTTCCTTGAGCTGCTCGTTCTCCTGCTTGGCGTGGAAGACGTCGGCCGTCCAGTTGTAGGCGTCGTGGAAGGGGCGCGCGATGCGGTTCGCGGCGACCTCGAACGGGCGGAGCGCGGTCGAGCCGGCGCTCTGGAAGCCGTGCAGCGTCCCGTTCGGAGACTCGCGGAAGTAGACCGTGATCATCACCAGCGAGGCGAGCACGAGCAGGCCCACCACGAGCCGTCTGCGCAGGGGGCCTGACGACCTGGAGGAATACCGGGGGGCAACCGCGCGTCGGACCGGAGAGCCCAGCGCCGCCACCCGCGCGCTGCGAGTCCTAGGCACGGTCTTGGAGGGTAGCGAAGTGTGCGGCGAGATCCGAGGTCTAGCGCCGGTAGCCGTTGCGGCTCTTGGACCGGTTCTTCGCGGCGCGCTGCATCATCTCGAGCACTTCGAGGCTGCGGCCGGAGCCGACGGCGACGCAGGTGAGCGGCGATTCGGCCAGCTGCGCGGGCATCTGCGTCTCGTGGCGGAGCCGTTCGTCGAGGCCCGAGAGGAGCGCGCCTCCGCCGGCGAGGACGATGCCGCGGTCCATGATGTCGGCGGCGAGCTCAGGCGGCGTCTTGTCGAGCGTCGAGCGGATGGCGTCCAGGATCTGGCCGACGGGCTCCTCGAGCGCGTGGCGGACCTCGTCCGAGCTGATGACGACGGTCTTCGGGAGGCCGGTCAGCATGTCGCGGCCTCGGACTTCGGCCTGCACCTCGTCCTTGAGCTGGAACGCGGAGCCGACCTCGAGCTTGATCTCCTCGGCCGTTTGCTGGCCGATCAGGAGCTTGTACTCCTTCTTGATGTGGCTGGTGATCGCCTCGTCCATCTCGTCGCCGCCGACCCTGAGGCTCTGCGAGACCACGATGCCGCCCAGGGAGATGACGGCGACCTCGGTGGTGCCTCCGCCGACGTCGACGATCATGTTCCCGGTCGGTTCCGAGACCGGGAGGCCCGCGCCGATTGCTGCGGCCATCGGCTCCTCGATCAGGTGCGCTTCTCTGGCGCCGGCTGAGAGCGTCGCCTCTTCGACGGCGCGCTTCTCGACGCCGGTGACACCGGACGGGACGCAGACGACGACTCGCGGGTGTGCAAAGCGGTGCTGGTGGACCTTCTGGATGAAGTGGCGGAGCATCTGCTCCGTGACGTCGAAGTCGGCGATCACGCCGTCTTTGAGCGGGCGGATCGCCGAGATCGTGCCCGGGGTGCGGCCGAGCATGCGCTTGGCCTCGACGCCGACGGCGTGGACTTCGCCTGAGCGTTGGTCGATCGCGACGACGGACGGCTCGGAGAGCACGATCCCGCGACCGCGCACGTAGACGAGCGTGTTCGCGGTGCCCAAGTCCACGGCCATATCGCGGCCGCCGAAGCCGTTGAAATACCCGAGGAAACCCATGCTCTCCCGCGCCGAGTCTAGTGATTCTGTTGAAAAGAACGAATCTTCACGGCACGCGAGCGACGTAAATCGTCGCCGGTCCTCGTAGCGCTCCTGACAGGCGGTGTGCCCGAGCTCGGAATCCTCCAGCATTCCTGGTCACGCGGTCGACCGGGTAAACCAGCGGCGAGTTAGGCCGATAACGAACAGGATGGACCGGCGTCCGCTCAAGACTCGTAGCCGTCCTTCGGCGAGAGCACTCGCTTCTGTTCTTGCCCGAAGGGGCGTAAAGCCAAATCACGTCTCCCTGGCCGGGATCGGGTTCGCGCTGCTCGCGGCGGCGGCCTTGGTTGGACTGCCGCATGCCACAGCTGCCGTGCAGGCGTTGCTTCTCGTCGGAGCTGCTGTGGCTATCCAGCTTCGTCTCCTCTGCAATCTCGTGGACGGGATGATCGCCGTCGAGAACGGTCTCAAGACAGCGACGGGCGAGCTGTACAACGACGTGCCCGATCGCTTCGCGGATGTGCTCATCATCGCCGCAGCGGGGTACGCGATCGCCTGGGACTGGGGCGGGCCTCTCGGCTGGGCCGCCGCTGCCGCCGCGCTCCTCACCGCCTACGTCCGTGTCCTCGGAGGAGCGCTTGGGACTCCGCAGCACTTCTTCGGGCCAATGGCGAAGCCGCACCGCATGGCGGTCCTGACGGCCGCATGCCTGCTTTCGCTCGTCGAGGTCGCGGCTTCCGACTTCAGGGGCCGCATCCTGGCCGCCGCGCTCGGAGTCGTTCTCGTGGGCTCGCTCGCCACGTTCGCGCGCCGCCTCCAGCTCATCGCTGTGGAGCTGAACGCCCGATGACCGGCCGCGTAGTCGCCGCCCTTGCCCGCCTTCTCGCCGGCGGCTACGTCCGCTGGGACGCCCCGCCACCGAACGGTGAGCCCCGCGTCTACTTCGCGAACCACACGAGCCACCTCGACTTCGTACTCCTCTGGTCGTACCTCCCGCCGAGCCAGCGCCGCCGGACGCGACCCGTCGCCGCGCGCGATTACTGGGAGAAGGGCCCGCTCCGCCGCTACTTCATCAACCGGGTCTTCTGCGGCCTGCTCATCGACCGCTCGGGCCCGGATGCACGCGGCGCCGTCGACCGGATGGCCGAACAGGTCGCGGCGGGCGACTCGCTGATCCTCTTCCCGGAGGGCACGCGGGGCACAGGCGACCGAATAGCCCCCTTCAAGGCCGGCCTCTTCCACCTCTGCGAAGCGGAGCCCGACGTCGAGCTGGTACCGGTCTCGCTCGAGAACCTGAACCGCGTGCTCCCGAAAGGCGAGCTGATCCCGGTGCCGATGGTGTCGCGGGTCATCTTCGGGCCCACCCTCCGGCTCGAAGACGGCGAGACGAAGGAGACGTTCCTCGCGCGGGCCCGCACCGCACTCAAAGCCTTGAGAGAGGACGGCAGATGATCGAGGACCGAGAGCTCCTCTGGCTCCTGACCGGCCTGGCGGGAACGCTCGCCCTCGCGACCGCCGCGGGCCAGACCCTCCGGCTCAGCGTCGGCGGCGACACCATCGCCAACGTCAACGCGCGCATCGGCGCCTGGTGGGTCATGAGCATCGCGTTCGTCGCGGCGACGCTCACCGGCGGGATCGGCTCGCTCGTCCTCTTCGCGCTCCTCTCGATGCTCGCGCTCCGTGAGTTCGTGACCCTGAGCCCGACGGGCCGCGGCGACCACCGCGCCCTCGCGTGGTCGTTCTTCGTGGTCATCCCGCTCCAGTACGTGCTCGTCGGGATCCACTGGTACGGCCTGTTCAGCATCCTGATCCCGGTCTACGGCTTCCTCTTCATCGCGACCCGCATCGTCCTCTCCGGCGAGACCGAGGGCTTCCTCGAGCGAACCGCGACGATCCAGTGGGGCCTGATGGCATGCGTCTACTGCGTCAGCTATGCACCCGCGCTGATGCTGCTCGACATCGACGGCTACGACGCATCGAGCGGCAAGCTGCTGCTCTTCCTCGTCGTCGTCGTCCAGTCGAGCGACGTTCTCCAGTTCGTCTGGGGCAAGCTCATCGGCCGCCGCCGGATCGCTCCCACGGTCAGCCCGAACAAGACGTGGGAGGGCTTCGTCGGCGGAGTCGCCTGCGCCACCCTGGTGGGAACTGGCCTCTGGTGGGCGACGCCGTTCAACCCGTGGCAGGCCGCCGCGATGTCGTTCGTGATCGCGATCGCGGGCTTCGCGGGCGGCCTCGTCATGTCTGCGATCAAGCGAGACCGCGGCGTGAAAGACTTTGGGTCGCTGCTCCCGGGCCACGGCGGGGTGCTCGACCGAATCGACTCGCTGCTCTTCGCGGCGCCGATCTTCTTCCATCTGACGCGGTTTTTCTTCTAGCTGATCTAGCCGAAGCCGTACGTTCCTGGGAAGCGCTTCGCCAGGAGACGGACGAGCAATGCGGCCGGGAGGCCGACGACGTTCAGGTAGTCGCCTTCGACGCGCTCGACCAGAGACGCGCCCAGGCCCTGGATCGCGTATCCGCCCGCACGTCCCTCCCACTCGCCACTCCCCACGTAGTGCGCCAGGTCACGCGGCGTCAGCACCCGAAACGTCACCAGCGTCGTCTCGCTATACAGCTCCTCCCACGCGTGCGTCCGCAGACAAAGACCCGAGACGACCTCGTGCGTGCGCCCCGACAGCCGCTCGAGCATCGCCTCGGCCGCACCGCCACTCGCGGGCTTGCCGAGCGCCGAGCCGTCGACCACCACCTCCGTGTCGACGCCGAGCACCGGCCGGTCGCCGCCGTCCACCGATCGAGCCTTGCCGGCCGCCAGCTGGACGGGGTCGTCGCCCGACTCCTCGAAGCTCGGCGCGACCACGTCGAACGGAACGCCGAGCTGCTCGAGAATCGCCCGCCGCTGCGGCGACACCGACGCCAGCACGATCGGCGAAGCCGGCGGAACGCTCACCCTCGCTTGCGGGCCTTCCAGATCTGATCCTCAGCCGACGGGCCCGCCTGGATCTCCCACAGCCCCTCGACCTCGAATCCGCTCTCCCGAAGCAACCGAATCATGTCGCCGTGCGCGAGGTGGAACTCGATCCCGTCGTCGTCGGGCCACTCGAACCGGTGCATCCCAAACTGCCCCCGCTCGAGCCGCTCTCCGATCTTGCCCTTGTCCGGTGCGCAGAGCATGAGCAGGACCGAGTTGCAGAGAAAGACGAGCTCACCCCCGGGCCGCAGCAACCGAGCAGCCTCCGGGATCCACTTGTACGGGTCGCACCAGATCGACGCGCCGTACTCGGAGAGGGCGAGGTCAAACGATTCGTCGGGAAGAGGCACGTCCTCGGCGTTCGCCTCGATCAACTGGAGCTCGACCCCGGTCTCCCGCATCATCCGCCTGGCCGTCCCCAACTGAGCCGGCGTGATGTCGACGCCGGTCACCCGCGCGCCGCGACGCGCGAGCCACGCCCCGAAGTACGCCGTCCCGCAGCCGAGCTCGATCACGTCCTTTCCGGACACGTCGCCCAGAATGCCCAGCTCCGCGTCGCTCGGCCCGAACATCCCCCAAGTGATCTCCTCGGACGCCCACGCCTCGCGCGCGCGAGAGTCCGTGTATTCCGCGTTCGCCTTCGTCCACGCTTCGCGGTTGCGCTCGAGGTAGTCAGTCAAACCAGAGCGCGATCTCGCGCGCGGCCGACTCCGCCGAGTCCGAGCCGTGGACGAGGTTGTCCGGCATCGAGAGCGCGAGGTCGCCGCGAATCGTTCCGGGGCCTGCGTCGGCCGGGTTCGTCGCGCCCACCGTGGTGCGGACGGTCGCGATCGCCCCCTCCCCCTCCAGCACGAGCGCCAGGGTCGGCCCCGAAGTGATGAACTCGACGAGCTCGCCGTAGAACTGCTTCTCAGCGTGCTCGGCGTAGTGCTCCTCGGCGAGCGCCCGATCGACCCTGAGCAGCCTCGCCTCGCGAATCTCGAGCCCACGAAGCTCGAAGCGCCGCAGGATCTCGCCCGCCAGCCCGCGCCGCACCGCGTCGGGCTTGATCAGGACGAGAGTGCGCTCAGCCGCCATCGGCGGCGGACTCTACTCGGACCCGGTTTCACTCCGGGGGGCCTCGAGCGGCGGGAAATGAATCGGTGCCGTCGACTCGATCGGCGTCTCGCAGTAGGGGCAGACCTGCCAGAGCGGCTCGAGCGGCTGCTTGCAGTTGACGCAGGCCTGGCGGAGCCGCGTCGTGCAGACCGGGCAGACGAGGAAGCTCTCGTCGATGTCCGCGCGGCAGACCGGGCACTGCTGGTGCCGACCGCGGCCGAGGCTCTCCTCCATCGCCTTGATCTCGAGCTCCCGCTCGCGCACGTCCTCCAGGTACTCCGGCGGCCGGAACAGCATGTAGATGAACGTGCCGACGAACGGCGGCACGAGCCCGAGGATCGTCGCCGCGCCCACGAGCCACGGATCCTCGATCCGGCGCCGCGCGTCCTTGAACACCCAGTAGCCGACGGCGAGCCAGAAGACGACGACCATGAAGATCGCGAGATTGCGAAGCAGCGGCCACGAGCCCGAGTCGAAGAAGTCGTGGAGCGTTCCGAAGAATCCGGAATCGCCACTGGCTGCGAGCACTGTCTTCACTTCGTCTCCCCCGTTATAGGAGAAGTTGTCCCACGATGTAGCCAAGAGCGAACGCGATGCCGACGATCGTCGCGACGACGACGGCCGCGAACGCGAACACGGTTAGCCGCTCGCCAGCTTTCGTCACAGGGCACCGTCCTCCTCTCGCGCGTGGAGGTCGGCGAGCAGGTAGAGGGATCCGGTGACGAGGACCGTGCGGCCGTAGGAGTGCGCGCGTGCGAGTGCTCTGCCCGGATCGGCGACCGCGATGACCTCTGAGAAGTGAGGCTCCGCGCGCGCCGCGAGCTCTTTGGCGGGTAGCGCACGCGGGTTGGTCGAGCTCGTCGCGACGAACGTGCTGCCCGCCCGCCCGAGGCGTTCGAGGAGCTCGTCGACGCGTTTTTCCCGCAGGATGGAGACGCACAGGACGTAGTCGCGGGCGGGGATGCGGGCGAGGAGCCAGTCGACGGCCTCCGGAGTGTGCGCGCCGTCACGGATCTCGTCGTCACGGCGCTCGAGGCGGCCGGCCAGCGAGACATCGACCTCGTGCTCGATCTTCCGGCCGAGGAACGCCTCGGCCGCTTCGCGTGGGCCTCCGTGGACGATCTCGACCTCGCGCGGCACGAGCTTCTCGTACGTGTTGTCCGACGTGACAACCACTCTTGCGGCATGAGCAACCGCGAGTTTCTCCCGCGCGATCTCCTCGTGCGTCTCGCCGAGCACCTCGGTGTGCTCCAGCGCCACGTTCGTGAGCAGAACGACCTCGGCGTCGACGACGTTGGTCGCATCGAGCCGACCGCCGAGACCCGCCTCGACGACCGCGACGTCCACTCCCTGCTCCGCGAACTCGCGCAGGGCAGCCGCGGTCAGGACCTCGAACTGCGTCGACCCGAGCTCCTGCGCGGGACCGCGAACCCGCGCGACGGCCCGCTCGAAGCCGGCCTCATCACAATCCAACCGCTCGTGCCAGCCGGCGACGTGCGGCGACGTGTACGCGCCAACGCGAAGACGCTCGCTCCGCAGCAGCTCGGCGATCGCGCGGGTGGCGGTCGACTTCCCGTTCGTGCCGACGACGTGAATCGCGGGATACGCGTCCTGCGGATCGCCGAGGCGCGCGAGCAGCGACCGCATCCCGTCGAGGCCGAACTCCTCGGGCCACGGGCTGAGCGAGGCGACCCAGGCTGTCGCGTCCGTCGGGCTAGTTGCTGATCGCATCGAGCTCACGGCGATAGCGCTCGAGCTTCTCGCGCTCGGCCTCGACGACCTCCGCGGGAGCCTTCGAGGTGAACCGCTCGTTGGCGAGCATGCCTTCGGCGCGCGCGATCTCCTTGCGGAGACGATCGGCCTCGGCGTCTGCGTTGCCGTCCGTTCTGACGCGCTCGGGCTTGACGACGGCTTCGAAGATGCGCCGGTCGTCGCCGGCGAGGTTGGCGCGGACGCCGCTCCGCCGGAAGATGGCCGCGGCTTCCTGGGCGCGGTCGAGGGCGTGCAGGTCGCCTGCGAAGCGCTCGTCGGGCTCGGGCCAGTGCGCGACGATCAGCCGCGTCCTCCGGTCGGGGAGCTGTGACCAGATCTCCTCGGTCACGTGCGGCATCACGGGGTGGAGCAGCGCGAGCAGCCGCTCGAGCGCGGCCAGGGCCGTCGCGCGGACCTGCGGCTCGTTCAGCCGCGGCTTGATCGCCTCGAGGTACCAGTCACAGAAGTCGTCGAACGTGAGGTGGTAGAGGCGGTCGACGGCGTGCGAGAAGTCGAACGCGCCGAGGTCGTCGTCCACGTCCTTGCGCGTCTCGTCGAGCCTGGCGAAGATCCAGCGCTCCTCGACTGCTTCGGGCGAAGCTCCGCCTTCCGCAGATCCCGCGCCGAGCACGAGGCGGCTTGCGTTCCAGAGCTTGTTCGCGAGCTTGCGGCCCTCTTCGATCGCCCCGATCGCGAAGCGCACGTCCTGCGAGGACGACATCTTCAGCAGCCCATAGCGCGTCGCGTCGGCGCCGTGCGCGTCGATCAGCTCGAGCGGGTCGAGGCCGGTACCGAGGCTCTTCGACATCCGGCGGCCATCGGGCGCAAGCACAGTCGTGTGGATGATGACGTGGCTGAACGGGATGTCCCCGACCATCTCGAGCCCCGAGAAGATCATCCTGTTCTCCCAGAGGCGGATGATCTCGCGCGCGGTGGTGTTCAGCGTGCCGGGGTACCACGCTCGAAGCTCGGGCGTTTCCTCCGGCCAGCCGAGGATCGCGAACGGCCAGAGCGCGGAGGAGAACCACGTGTCGAGCACGTCTTCGCTGCGGGTCAGCTCGGTCGAGCCGCACTCGGCGCAGGCGTCCGGGTCGGTCTCCGCCACGGTCTCGTGACCGTCAGGACACTCCCAGACGGGGATCTGGTGCCCCCACCAGATCTGGCGCGAGATGTTCCAGTCGGGCGAGTTCTCGAGAGAGTGGATCGCGAAGCGGTGCTGCGACTCGGGGTGGTACCGGACGCGGCGTGACCCCAGCGCCTCGAGCGCCGGCTGCTTGAGGTCTTCCATCGAGCACCACCACTGGAGCGAGATGAGCGGCTCGATCCGCGACCTGCAGCGCTCGCAGAGCGCGATCGTGTGCCGGTACGACTCCCGCTTCTCGAGCAGTCCGCGCTCCTTGATCCAGTCGAGGATGCGCTCGTCCGCCTCATGCTGCGTGCGGCCGGCAAGCTCGCCGGCTTCTTCGTTCATTCGCCCGTCGAGGCCGATCACCGATGGCTCGGGCAGGTGATGGTCGCGCCCGATCTCGAAGTCGAGCGGGTCGTGCGCAGGCGTCACCTTGAGCGCGCCGGTCCCGAACTCGACGTCCACGCGCTCGTCGGTGATCACCGGCACCGGACGCTCGACGAACGGAACGAGCACCTTGCGCCCGATCGCGTCGCGCCAGCGCTCGTCCTCGGGATTCACGGCCACGGCGACGTCGGCGAGTATCGTTGCCGGACGCGCGGTCGCGATCGTCACACCGCCCGACGGATCGTCCACGAACGGATACCGCACATAGGTCAGCGCGTCGTCCACCTCTTCGTGGATCAGCTCGAGGTCGGAGAGCGCCGTCTCGTGCTGCGGGCACCAGTTGATGATCCGGTTCGCGCGGTAGATCCAGCCCTTCTCGTGCAGGTGGACGAAGAAGCGCATCACCGCGCGCACGTAGGCGTCGTCCATCGTGAAGCGCTCGCGCCGGTAGTCCATCGAGGCGCCCATGCGGCGGAACTGGTTCATGATCGTGCCGCCGTACTCGCGGAGCCACGCCCAGACGAGCTCGACGAACTTCTCGCGCCCATAGTCGTTTCGCGACTTGCCCTGCTGCGACAGGTGCTTCTCGACCGCGGTCTGCGTCGAGATCCCTGCGTGGTCGTAGCCGGTCAGGAAGGCGGTCTCGAACCCGCGCATGCGATGCCAGCGCACGAGCGCGTCGGCGAGCGAGATCTGGAGGGCGTGGCCGGTGTGGAGTGCTCCGGTCACGTTCGGCGGCGGGTGCGCGACGACGAACGTCTCCCGGCCAGTTCCGGGCTCGGCGTTGTAAAAGCCCTCGTCCTCCCACGTGCGCTGCCAGCGCTCCTCGATCCCCTGCGGTTGGTAGAGCGGCTCCATGCGCGCATCGTACGGCCGCGGACTCTCGGAGTCCGAGCGTTGAGAGCGGATGCGGTCAGGCAGCGACTATGCGCGCAGTATCGCCGCCGCCGCGTTTTCTCGCAAATGCGGTAAAAGGCAGTCGTGCGCCTCCGCGCTGCCGTCGGCGCATTAGCCGAACGCAACTTCCGTCTTCTCTTCGCAAGCTCGACGATCTCCGGGCTCGGCGACGGCATCTCTGTCGTCGCGCTCGTGTTCGCGGTGCTGCAGGTCTCCGACTCGGCGATCGCGCTCGGGCTCGTGCTCGCCGCGCGACAGGTCACCGATGCGGCGATCGTGCTCGCTGCAGGCGTGTGGGCGGACCGGCTCCCACGGCATCTCGTCCTGATTGCGGTCGCGATCGTCCAGGGTGCGGCGCAGGCGACCACCGGGGCGCTCGTCATCACCGGGAGCGCGACGATCGCGATGATCGTCGGCCTACAGGCGGTCTACGGGCTCGCCGAGGGCTTCTACCTGCCCGCGTCGACGGGACTGATCCCAGCGACGATCAGCCCAGGCCGGCTCCAACAGGCGAACGCGCTGCTCGGGCTCTCGCGCAACGCGACGCGGATCGTCGGTCCTGCCATCGGCGGCGCGATCGTCGCGGCCGGCAGCCCCGGGTCTGCGCTGCTCATCGACGCCGCGTCCTTTGCGCTCGGCGCGCTGCTCCTCATGCCGTTGAGCCTGCCGAAGCGCGCGGAGGCCGCCGAGACGAAGTCCTTCTTCTCCGACCTCCGCGAGGGCTGGGACGAGTTCCGCCGCCAGACGTGGATCTGGACGACGATCGTCTTCTTCGGGATCGGCAACTTCGCGTTCGCGTCGTACTTCGTGCTCGGCCCGATCGTCGCGAAGGACGACCTCGGCGGCGCTCCCGCCTGGGCGGCCCTGACCGCAGCGTTCAGCGTCGGCGCGCTCATCGGCGGCATCCTCGCGTTGCGGATCCGGCCCAAGAAGCCGCTCGCGGCCTCGTGCATGGCGGCCTGGGTCTTCCTGCTCCAACCGTTGGGCATGGGCCTCGGGCTCCCGCTCTGGACGCTGATCGTGTTCTCGGTGCTGGCCGGCTGCGGGCTTGCGATCCACATCGCGCTCTGGTTCACCGTCTTCCAGCAGAACGTGCCCGAGGAGTCGTTGTCGCGCGTCAGCTCCTACGACTCGTTCGGCTCGTTCGTCCTGCTCCCGCTCGGCGCGGCGCTCGCGGGCCCGGTCGCCGCGGTGATCGGTGTCCAGGAGACCCTTCTCGCGGCCGCGTTCGTGATCGCGATCACGCAGGCGATCGTCTACGCACAACCGAGCGTCCACGCCATCCGCAGACGCGACGAGCCGTCCGAGCCGAGCGAGGCGCCCGCGGCGGCTTAGGCGCTCTCTTCGACGAGCTCTTCCGGCTCGCCCTGCGAAACGCCGGACGTGACGAGCGTCGGCTTCAGATCCTGCGCGATCGTCTCCTTCGTGATCGCGCACTTGGAGACGTCCTTGCGCGACGGGAGCTCGAACATCACGTCCAGCAAAGCGTGCTCGATGATCGACCGCAGCCCGCGCGCGCCGGTCTCACGCTCGAGCGCCTTGTCGGCGATCTCCCAGAGCGCGTCATCAGTAAAGACGAGCTCGATGTCGTCGTAGGCGAAGAAGCGCTGGTACTGCTTGACGAGCGCGTTCTTCGGCTCCACCAAGATCTGGACGAGGTCTTCGCGCTGCAGCTGGTGCACCGCCGAGACGACCGGCAGGCGGCCGATGAACTCGGGGATCAGCCCGTACGAAAGGAGATCCTCGGGCATGACATCCGAGAGCAGCTCTGTCTTGTCCGAGTCGTGCCGCGAGCGGATGTCCGCGCCGAAGCCGACCGCGTTCTTGCCGATCCGCTTGCCGATGATCTTTTCGAGCCCCGCGAACGCGCCACCGCAGATGAACAGCACGTTCGTCGTGTCGATCGACAGGAACTCCTGGTGCGGATGCTTACGCCCGCCCTGCGGCGGAACCGAGGCCACCGTGCCTTCCAAAATCTTCAGGAGCGCCTGTTGCACGCCCTCGCCGGACACGTCGCGCGTGATCGACGGGTTGTCCGCCTTGCGCGCGATCTTGTCCACCTCGTCGATGTAGATGATCCCGGTCTCGGCCTTCTTGATGTCGAAGTCCGCGGCCTGAATCAGCTTCAAGAGAATGTTCTCGACGTCCTCGCCGACGTACCCGGCCTCGGTCAGCGCCGTCGCGTCGGCGATCGCGAACGGGACGTTCAGGATCCGCGCGAGCGTCTGCGCCAGGAGCGTCTTCCCGCATCCGGTCGGCCCGAGCAGCAGGATGTTCGACTTCTGGAGCTCGACGTCGCCGTCCTCCGAGACCATCTGCACGCGCTTGTAGTGGTTGTAGACCGCGACCGCGAGCGTGCGCTTCGCCTCTTCCTGCGAGACGACGTAGTCGTTGAGGACGGCGTAAATGTCCTTCGGCCGAGGCAGGTTCTCGAGGTCGAGCGAGGCCGGAGTCGTCAGCTCCTCGTCGATGATCTCGTTGCAGAGATCGATGCACTCGTCGCAGATGTAGACGCCAGGCCCGGCGATCAGCTTCTTGACCTGGCGCTGCGATTTCCCGCAGAAGCTGCAGAGCAGCTGCTCGTTTCCTTCGCTCGCCCTAGCCATCCCCATTCACCTTGTACATCGAAATGGTCTCCCTGCCTAGCCCTCGTCCTAGCGATGTGCGATGACGCTGTCGATAATGCCGTACTCCTCGGCTTCTTTGGCGGTCATGTAGAAGTCGCGGTCCATGTCCTTCGAGATCTTCTCCAGTTCCTGGCCGGTGTGCGTCGCCATGATTTCCTCCATCAGGCGCTTGAGCCCGATCACCTCGCGCGCCTGAATCTCGATGTCGGTCGGCTGGCCGTGGAAACCCGCCGAGCCCTGGTGGATGAGAATCTTGGAGTTCGGCAGCGCCATCCGCTTCCCTTTCGCCCCGCCGGCGAGGATGACTGCGCCCATTGACATCGCCATGCCGACGCAGATCGTCTGCACGTCGGGCTTGATGAACTGCATCGTGTCGTAGATCGCGAGCCCCGGGTAAACGACGCCGCCGGGCGAGTTGATGTAGAGAGCGATGTCCTTGTCGGGGTCGTCCGACTCGAGGTGAAGGAGTTGGGCCACGATCAGGTTTGCGATCTGGTCGTCGACCGGGGTCCCCAGAAAGATGATCCGCTCGTTGAGCAAGCGCGAGTAGATGTCGAAGGCGCGCTCTCCGCGTGACGTCTGCTCGATAACCATCGGGATGACGTTCTTGTAGGGCTCGGTCATACAGGCTCCTTGCTGCTGCCGGGGGTCCACAGTTTCGCAGCTGTCTCGGGTTTTTCCTTCTCGGGCGTCCAGATGCTCTCGCGCGCCCTCGCGAGCTCGACGGGAATCGGTTTCACGTCCTCGACGATACGGTCCAGCGCCTTCTTCAGGCGGAGGTCCGAGCGCAGCCGCTCCTGGCGGCCGGACTGCCGGAGCTGCTCGATCACGGCCTCCGGATCCTCCTCCGCGGCCTCGGCCTGCTCGCGGACGAGCTCCTTGACCTCGTCGTCGGAGACCTCGACCTGCAGCTTGTCGGCGACCGCCTCGAGGACGAGCTCACGCGAGATCGCGCGTCTCGCCTCTGCGCGAAGGGTCTCGCGGAGCTGGTCTGCGGTCTGCCCGGTCACCTGGAGATACGTCTCGGCATCGAGGCCGCGCCGCTCGAGCGAGCGCAGCATCGCGCCCAGCAGCTCGGCGGCGCGCGCTTCGACGAGCGCGTCGGAGACCTCGACGTTCGATGCCTCCACGAGCTTGTCGATCGCGGCGGCGCGGAAGTCGGCGTCGAGCTCGGCCTGGATCGCCTCGCGCAGGCGCCCTTCGATCTCGGTGCGGAGCTCGTCGTCTTCTGCCCCTCTGGATCGGTGTACGCGATCGTCTTCGTCTCCCCGGGGCTCATCCCGCGGAGGCCGCGCTCGATGTCCTCGACGAGGCGGCCGGCTCCGAGCTGGACGACGTAGTCGCGCTGGGCCTCGCCGCTCTCGTCGACGAGATCGACGATCAGAACGTCGCCGTCCTTGGCCGGCCGGTCCTCGACCGGGACGAGCTCGGCGACCGACGCTCGCAGGACCTCGAGCTCGCGCTCGACGAGCTCCTCGGGGACCTCCGACTCGGGTGCCGGCACCTCGAGCCCGGCCCATTCGGCCACGTCCGGCGGGGCTTGGACCGAGAACTCCGCGGTGAAGCTGAACGGCTCATCCTCCGAGGTTGGCACGTCGTAGTTCAACTCGGGCTGCGTGACGGGACGAACGCTTACGTCCTCGGCCGCGCTCCAGAACCAGCCGCTGATGTGCGACTCGACGGCTTCGCTGAAGATGCGGTCACGTCCGACCCGCGCCTCGAGCACCTTCTGGGGGACCTTGCCCTTGCGGAAGCCTGGGATCTTCGTCGACGCCGCGAGGTCGGACGAGGCGTGCTCGAGCGCGTGCTTCACGTGGTCGCTCGGGACCTCGACCTCGAGGCGAACGCGATTGTCCGCGAGCTCTTCGACCTGAGTCCTCACGCGGGCCATTGTGCCAGCCCTCGCTTCCCTGACCGCGGCGGCTCCCGCCGGGCAAAGCCCGGCTCCGCCGTCGCTCGCGCTGCTGGCCGCGCTCCAGCCGACGGGCCGTGTGGCTAACACTGTCCCACCGGCCTACGCACGCCCAGCAGCGCGTCAGGAAACCGAGAACGCCTCTCTGCGGCTAGACGTGGCTCCCCTCGCGCCCCCGAACGAGGCATCGGAGAAGGCGCTCGACTGTCCGATGACGGGGGAGGACGCCGCGAGCCGCCCTCGCAGCTGGGTCCTGATCGCCGCTGTTCGCGTCCGCGCCGCCCGCGGACGCGAGCGTCTACGTCGCGCCGCGGCTAGGAGTCGTCGTCCTGGGGCTCGAGCGGCTCGGCGATCCGCTGGGCAGCCTCGTGCTGCTCCTCGCGGTCCTCGTCGTTTTGCTCCTCGAACTTCGTGACGTCGCTCTCGCGGCTTTCCTGCTCGCTTGCTCGGGTGTCGCCATGTCCGGCTCGGTACCCGCGTCTCTATCCTTTGAACCCCGCGGGTGTGGCGGAACTGGTAGACGCGCCGGGTTTAGGACCCGGTGGGCAATGCCCTTGGAGGTTCAAGTCCTCTCACCCGCACTCTCTCGCTTCCCTGGCCGGCGTCCCGCTCCGGGCCGGCGGAGCCGGCCTCCGCGGGCCGCCTCGCGTCGCTCCGCACCCTCCTGCAAGCGGGCCCTGCGGCGCAGCACTGTCCCACTCGCATACGGGCAACGGAGCAACGCGCCAGGAAACCGAGAGGCGTAGGCGTACGCGCGTCGAGGCGGCGTCCCCCGATCGAGGGATGACCGAGCCGCGGCGATTTCGGACAATCGTGGCGCGATGGACGTGGCACTCGCACCTCCTGCGGCACTCCCAGGGCCGATCAGCCCAGAGCTCGTACTCGTCTCGCCGCCGGAGGTGGCTCGGCTCGCTCGCAGCCTCCTCTCCCCCGAGCCTCCGGCGGCGATACGGGCCGCTTCCTCTTCGGAGCGCGAGTTCGGCGCCGTCGAGCTGACGGCCGTCTGGTTCTTCAGCGCGGCCGCGACGGTCGGCCCGCTGCTCCTGTACCTGCTCGCCGGCCGAACCGGCTAGGGCAAGGGCAGCGTGCCTCGGCCGGCCAGGCAGTCGGCCAGGTAGAGCGCGACCCCGGGATCTCCCGTCCAGAGCGTGAAGCGGCCGCGACCGTAGGTGTCCCTGGCCTGTGCGACCTGCGCAGCCGCGTGCGGCGCGAACGCGCGGGCGCGCTCGAGCCACCGCTCGTCGCCCGTTCGCTCGAGGAGAGCGAGGAACGCGTAGCCGTTTCCCGCCGTGCCGTGACAGAGCCCGGGCCCCTTCGCCAACGGGCCTGCTCGCCACGTGAGCTCGCCGCCGGCTCGGAGCAGCCGGTCGTGCTCCGCGTCATCCGGCGCGAGCCCGGCCAGCGAGGTGACGATTCCGGGTGCGCCGTGACACCACTGGACGCGGATCTTCCCATCGGGCGCTCGCAGCCCGCTGTCTGTCAGTGGAGGCCAGTTCGCCAGCCCGTCCTCCTCGACGACGTACCGCCGTGCCACAGCGGCCGCGTGCTCATCGATGTCCGGAGGCGGAGTCAGCGCCGCGAGAGCCAGGATGCACCCCGCGAACCCGTGCGCCGGCCCGAGGTAGTGCGCTTCCCTGCCGCGGATGACCTGGGTCCACACGCCCGTGCCCGGATCGCGCTCGTCCTCAAGCCAGGCCGCGCTCTCCCGCCAGAGCTCGGCCCAGCGTGCCTCCCCGGTCGAGCGGTGCAGCTCGGCGGCCGCGAGCATCGTGCCCGGGCTCCCCCACAGGAGCTCGCGGTGCTCGTCGGTCGCATTGGCCGCGATCAGCTCCGCGAGCCGCTCGGCATTCGCGCTCGAGGGCTCGAGCCGCTGGAGCATGAGGCGGATCCCGGTCTCCCCCGCAAGCAGGCTCGGCGGGTGATCGTGCTCCGGTTCGTCCGGGACGTAGTCCTGCTCGAGGTATGGCACGTAGTCGCGTTCGAGCTCGACGAGCCCGCGGCGCTGGAGCTCGTCGAGCGCGCGGATGACGCCCGCTCCACCCAGGTAGACGCCGCGGAAGCGCACAGGCTCGGGCTCGTCCTCGGGATGGGCGGGCCAGCCGTCGGCGAAGGCGGCCTCGGTCTCGGAGACGATCTCGCGGATCGCAGCCTCGATCGCGGCCGGGCGCCACGGAGCCTCGACCAGCTGCTCGTGATTTTCGGGGTTGAAGAGTGCCAGCGCTATGAC
>VAXT01000018.1 GCA_005883245.1 Actinomycetota bacterium
TGCTCCGGAAGGCCGTCGCGGGCGAGTCGCAGCGTGAGGGCGAGCGAGACGAGCCGTTGCTGGGCGCCGTCGTGGAGGTTGCGCTCGAGGCGCCGCCGTTCCTCGTTCTGCGCCCCGAGGAGCCGCACGCGGGAGGCGCGGAGGTCGCGCTCAGCCTCCTTGCGCTCGGTGATGTCGCGGACGAAGCCGGTGAAGGCGGGCGGTCCGGGCAGCGGGATGCGCGTGATCGTGAGCTCGACCGGGAACTCGGTGCCGTCGGCGCGCATGCCGGTGATCTCGAGCCGCTGGCCGAGGATTCGCGGGTCACCGGTGTCGAGGTAACGGGCGAGCCCGGCGCGGTGCTGGTCGCGAAGGCTCGGCGGGACGATCATCTCGACCATCTCGCGGCTGACGATCTCGTCGGCCTGGTACCCGAAGGTCCGCTCGGCGGCCGAGTTGAATTCGAGCACGCGCCCGTTGTGGTCGATCGTGATGATGCAATCGAGCGCCGACTCGAGGATCGCTCCATGCCGCGCCTCTCGCTCGCGCATCGAAGCCTCGGCGCGGCTGCGCTCGACGAACTGGCCGATCTGGCTGCCGAGGCTCTCGGTCGTCGCCAGGAGCTCGTCGTCGGGCTCCTTGAGGCTGCTCGTCATGAACTCGATCGCGCCCACGACCCCGCGCGCGGTCCGGATCGGGAAGCAGAAGGCGGCGTGCAGCCCGGCTGCGACTGCCGCCTCCGCCCGCGGGAAGTTCGGATCTGCCTGCACGTCCGTGATCCAGGCCGGCGCCGAGTTCGACCAGACCCGGCCCGGCAGACCGGCGCCCGGCGGAAGCGCCGTCTTCCGGCTCGTCGCCGCGAAGTCGCCGTGGCGCCCCTCGTCCGCGCACCAGGTCGCGGCGCAGCGCACAAAGCCTCTCGGGTCGAACGACTCCTCCCAGACGGCGCCGAAGTCCCAGCCCAACGAGCCGCCGACCGTCTCGAGCACCTTCGGGTACGCCACGTCGACGGCGGAGGTCTCGGCCGCGATCAGCGCGACCTCGTGCTCGAGGCCGAGGAACCTCCGGCTGTTGGTCACCGCGGGTGCCTCACGCGTCTGATTCTCGCGCACCTGATCCGTTTCTTCTAGCGGCGGCGGCGCGGTGTTCTCGGGCAGTGTGTGTGTATGCGGCGGGGTGGACCCCGAACAGGTGCGATGCGCACGCATGCCGAACGGCTCGCGAGCCGGGACGGGTACTTCGCGCCCGGGAGCCCGATCCGGCGAATCGGCAACACCCCGCTGACGCCGTTCCTCGGAGGTGGGCCTGCGGTGCTGCTGCAGGTCGCGCACCCGCTCGTCGCGGCCGGCGTCGTCCAGCATTCGGACTTTCGCCGCGACCTCTGGCACCGGCTGATCCGCACGCTCGGCGCGCTCTACCTGATCACGTACGGGACGAAGGAGGAGGCCGATCGCGCGGGGCAGGCCGTGCAGGCGGTGCACGAGCACGTTCAGGGCGAGACATGGGCCCAGCTCGGGCGCTTCCCGGCCGGAACGCGGTACTCGGCTTCGGACCCCGAGCTCCAGCTCTGGGTGCACGCGACGCTCGTCGAGAGCTCGCTCGCCGCGTACCAGCGCTTCGTCCAGCGGCTCGAGCGCAACGAGCAGGAGCGCTACTTCCGCGAGATGTCGGTCGTCGCGCGGCTCTTCGGCGTCCCGGCCGACGTGCTCCCGCGCTCTCTTTCGGACTTCCGCGACTACTTCGACGCGCAGATCGCTGGACACACGATCACGGTCACGCCGCCGGCCCGCGCCGTCGCGGAGGTGATCGTCGAGGCGCGCCTGCCGGCCCCGATGCGAGTTCTCGTCCCGGCGCACCGGCTCGCGACCGCGGGGCTCCTGCCCAAGCGCCTGCGCCGTGAGTACGGTCTCCGCTGGAGCGCGCTGCACGAGCTCGCCCTTCCGCTCGCCGCGCGCTCGATGAAGCTGGCTGCCACGCCGGTCCTCTTGGCCGCCGGCCGGCTGACCTCACCACCCGACGTCCTGGCCGTAAGTCCGTGAATGAGTCGCGTGCAGCCCGCCCGCGGGCCTCAACGAGCTCTTCCAGATCACCGTCTCGACCACAGGCTGGAAGATCGTGTACGGGATCCTCGGCGTCCTGCTCATCATCGCCGCGATCTGGGCGTTCGTGCACCCCCACAACGCCTTCGCCACCCTGAGGAAGCGGACGCCGTCGGGTCAGGCGCGTGGCCGTCGATTCCCGCATCGCGTCGTGCTCGCGTCCTGGCTACGTTTTCGTGTCCGTCCACCAAGGAGGCAGCGGATGACCGAGCACAGGACCGGAACCCGTGAGGAGTGGCTCGCCGCGAGGCTCGAGCTGCTCGCCGCCGAGAAGGAGCTGACCCGGCGTGGCGACGAGCTTGCGCGTCGCCGGCGTGAGCTGCCCTGGGTCGCGGTGGAGAAGGACTATCGCTTCGCGACCGACGAAGGCGAAGCGTCGCTAGCCGACCTCTTCCGGGCCCGCTCGCAGCTCCTGATGTACCACTTCATGTTCGGGCCCGACTACACGGCCGGCTGCCCCGCTTGCTCGGCGATCGCCGACGGCTTCAACGGCTCGCACGTCCATCTCGAGAACCACGACGTCGTGCTGATGGCCGTCTCGCGCGCGCCGATCGACGCGATCCAGGCGTACAAGCAGCGCATGGGCTGGACGTTTCCTTGGGCGTCCTCGCACGACAGCGACTTCAACTACGACTTCAACGTCTCGCTCACGGAGGAGCAGCAGCGCGGAGGACCGGTGGAGTACAACTACGAAAGCCGGGACCTGCGGCCGGTCGTCGACGCGACCGAAGGGGGTGCCGCCGAGAACGCGGCGAGGTGCGGGACGGACACTGCGACGTATCTCCGCGAGGCGCCCGGCATGAGCGCGTTCGCGCTCGAGGACGGCGTCGTCTACTGACGCTGCGAGGGCCTGGTCGCACAGCACTCGCAGGAGATCCCCGCCTCGCGGGCGAAGGGGACTGACATGGACGCTGACACGGGTGTGCGCGACGCGACCAGGCGGACACGGCTCGCGAACGAGCGGACCTATCTCGCCTGGTGGCGCACCGGCCTCACGGCGCTCGCGGTCAGCTTCGCCGCCGGGAGGCTCCTGCCGGAGCTGTCGCACGGCCCGAACTGGCCATTCGAGGTGGTCGGCATCGCGTTCGCGGTCGTCGGCATTGTCTTCATGACGTATGGCTACGTCCGGCACAGAGAGGTAGAGGCGGCTCTCGACCGGGGTGAGTACGAGCGCCTGCCCGACGGAGCTGCGTTCGCGCTGGCGGCGATCGGCGGGCTGCTCGGGGTCGCGACGGTTCTTCTCGTCGTGCTCCACACGACGTGACGCTGACGCGCTACGCGCGCGGATCATGCCGCCTCCGCCCGTTGTGAGTTGACGCGCGTATTTCCTGTGGGGAAAATCGCCGTCCTGCGCATACCCGAGGGAGGTCGGCTGATGTCCTGGAACGTCAAAGGCGCCTACGTCGAAACGTGCTCGTGCGAGCTCATGTGCCCCTGCGTCATTTCGATGGATCGCGGCGCGACATACGACTACTGCCGCATCACGCTCTTCTTCGACATCCGCGAAGGTGACGTCGAAGGCACGGACGTAGGCGGGCTCAGGGTGGCTGCAATCGCCGATACGCCCAAGGTCATGACCGAGGGAAACTGGCGCCTCGGAGTCTTCATCGACGAGCGTGCGACCGCCGAGCAGGCCGACAAGCTCGTCGGCGTCTTCAGCGGCCAGCTCGGCGGCCCGATGGCTGCGCTGGGCCCACTGGTCGGTGAGATGCTCGGTGTCGAGCGGGCCGCGATCGAGGTTCAGCACGACGGCGTGCGCCACAGCGTGCGCGTCGGGGACGCGATCGACTTCGAGATCGAGGACATCGTTCCCTTCGGAGTCGAGACCGGAGAGCCGGTCCGCATCCAGGGCACGTCCCATCCGGTCACGTCGGACCTCACGGTGGCGGAAACGACGCGCTCGCGGATCAACGCGTTCGGGATCGAGTACGAGGGCAAGAGCGGGTTTTCGACGTCCGAGTTCTCCTGGGCCGCCTGAGCACGTGATCGCCGCGGCGCAGGAACGCCGGCCGGGCGCGAGTCTCGTCCCCGCGTTCGTCGCCGTGCGCGTGCGGCTCGGGCTCGTCGCGCTGCTCTTCGCGCTGGCCGCGGTCGGGTGGTGGTGGACCGCGAACCGGATGCAGGGGATGGACGGCGGGCCCTGGACGGATCTCGGCGCGCTCAGCTGGTTCGTCAGCGTCTGGGTCGTGATGATGGCCGCGATGATGTTCCCGTCGATCTCCCCGACGGTCGCGCTCTACTCCCGCATGACGAGGCAGCGATCGTTCCTCTCCCCGCTGCTCTTCACAGGCGGCTATCTCGCGACCTGGACTGCCGCGGGTGTCTTCGCCTTCCTCCTCGCGCTGGCTGGCGGGCGCATCGCAGGGGATCCGCTGTCCTGGGATCGAGGCGGTCGCTGGATCGCGGGCGCGACGCTGCTCGTCGCCGCCGTCTACGAGCTGACGCCGCTGAAGGACGTCTGCCTCGGCAAGTGCCGCAGCCCGCTCGGGTTCCTGCTCGGCTCCTGGCGCGACGGTCGGTCGGGCGCCGTGCGGATGGGCATGGACAACGGCGCGTGGTGCGTCGGCTGCTGCTGGGCGCTGATGGCGTCGTTGTTCGCGCTCGGGATCATGAGCCTGCTCTGGATGGCGTTCGTCGCGGGCCTGATCGCAGTCGAGAAGATCTTCCCGTGGCGCCGCACGGCGACGTACTCGACCGCCGGGCTCCTGTTTGCGCTCGGGTTGCTGCTCCTGGTGGCGCCCGAGGCGATCCCCGGGCTGACGGTGCCGGGCGGCATGATGACCTCGATGGGCTAGCTCGCCACGATTCGGTGCAAGCCGAAACGTTCGCGCGATACGCTGAGCCCATGCAAGGCGACCCAGACATCGCTGCCGCGGCGGCTCTGCTGGCCGAGCCCGCCCGCGCGGTCCTCGTCACGGCCGTGATCGCGGACGGAGAGCTTCCCGCGACCGAGCTCGCAGCACGTGCGCAGATCGCTCCGTCGACAGCCAGCGAGCACCTGGCGCGGCTCGTCGCAGGCGGCTTCCTGAGCTCGGAGAAGCACGGGCGCCATCGGTATTACCGGCTCGCCGATCCGGCGGTCGCGGCTGCGGTCGAAGCCCTGGCGCTGGTCGCGCCGCAGCCGACGGTGCGGTCGCTGCGCGAGGCGACCCGCAGCGAGCTGCTTCGCGAGGCACGCACCTGCTACGACCACCTGGCCGGCCGGGTCGGCGTCGCGCTCGCCCGGTCGCTGGAGCGAGACGGCACTCTCGTCCGCCGCAACAGCGGCTACGACCTCGGTCCGAAGAGCGGCGCGCGGCTAGAGGAGCTCGGGATCGACCTGGCGGCCCTCGAGCGCTTGCGGCGGCCGATCGTCCGCGGCTGCCTGGACTGGAGCGAGCGCGAGCTCCACGTCGCCGGCGCGCTCGGTGCCGCATTGGCGGACCGGTTCTTCGAGCTCGGCTGGATCCGGCGCCGGGACGGCAACCGCTCGGTCGAGGTGACAGCCAGGGGCCGCGACGCCTTTTCGGCCGACTTGGGCGTTCATCACTCCTGACGAGTCGCTTTCGTCCTCAAGACCCCTGATTTCGAGATCCGCGAGATGTCGCGGTGCGTCGAGGACGGCAGTGACTGTGCGATTGATCGTGTTCCCACATGTCGGCGTAGTGCGGTCAGCCGCACCGCAGGACGCGGGCAGGCCGTATTCCGATTTTCCGCCCGGACTGCGACCTTCAACTCGTGAACACGACCGAAGGGAGCAACCCAATGACAGGCAAGACCCCAACCATCATCGCGATCACGGCGCTCGGCGTCGCGGTTCTCGCCGCGACGCCCGTCGGCCAGGCAGCCGGCAGGCTCGCCCTCGGCAAGAACTCGGTAGGGACGGCGCAGCTGAAGAAGAACGCCGTCACGAGCGCCAAGGTCAAGAATCACTCGCTGCTCGCCGCCGACTTCAAGGACGGGCAGCTTCCCGCCGGCCCGCAGGGGCTGCAGGGACCGAAGGGCGACACCGGAGCGCAGGGACCGCGCGGGATCATGCAGACCGTGCAGCGCTACGCACCGCTCACGAACGTCGGCCCGAACAGCTCCGCGACGAGCACCGCTTGGTGCAACCAGGGAGAGATCGCGACCGGCGGCGGCGGAGTGACCTACGACCCGGCAAGCAACGTCTTCCTCGTCACGAGCGCACCGACCCCGGGCGCGGTCAGCGGCAAGCCGTTCAACGGCTGGGGAGTCGGGGTGCGAAACACCTCGGGCACCGCGCACGACTTCCACGCGTACGTGGTCTGCGCCTCCTGATCGTCCAAGGCTGCCCAGAGAAAGCCCCGCCTGGAGCGGGGCTTTCTCGTTGCGTGCAGCAGCGTTAGGTCGCGAGCTCGACGAAGCGCTGATTCTCGCGGATCGAGTCGAGATCCTCGTCCGTCGCCATCAGCTCTTTGATGCGGTCGTTGATCTCGACGGCCCGCCGGAGATGATCGATCGCCTCGTCGGCGCGCCCGGCTCGGGCGGCGAAGCACCCGGCGTTGAAGTGCGCGACGGGATTGTCCGGCTGCTTCTCGACGACGACGAGCTGCTTCGCAATTGCCTCCTCGTAGTCGCCGGCGTTGTAGGCGGCGAACGCCTCGGCCGCTTCCTCCGGAGCGGGCTCGTACGGTTTGCCGGGCGTGCCGCCGACGACGAGAATCGTCGTCCCGTCCTCGGTCGCCGTCGCCTTCCGCTTCGCGGTCGGCTGCACGTTGACCAGGGTGCCCGTGGGAGCCTCGACCGTCTCGCCGTCGATCTCGAACGTGGCCGCGCCGTTCACGACGACGTAGAGCTCCTCCTGACCCGCTTCTCCGAGCAGGGTCTCGTCGTGCTCCGAGATGACGACGACACCGCTCGGCGCGCTGAACGCCGACACGCCGAACGCGGCGATGTCGAGGGTGCGGCGGACGTCGAAGCGCCTCCTTCCGTCGTCCGTGGCTCCCGGGGCGAGCCGCGGCGCGGGCTCGAGCTCCCCGATGTTGGCGAGGACGTACGTGTTCCCGACTGCGGTTGGCATCGAATCCTCCTCTATCGATATCTTGACATCGAACTACTTGAGGGCGAAGACTACCCACTGATAGTTCGATGTCAAGACAAGGTGGAAACGCCCGCCACGCGCAGCCGAGAGCGCTCGGAGACGCGGTCATACTTGGCGGCGTGACCCCCGCTCCCGAGCGCGAGTCAGAGCTGCCCGCCTGACGGCTCGGTGGTAGGGCCGGTTGTTCCACGACTTCACGCAGCTGGTCGCCGAGTCGTCCGAGTGGGCCTACGCGATCGTCTTCCTGTTCGCGTTCCTCGACGCGCTCGTGCCGATCGTCCCCAGCGAGACGGCGGTCATCACCGCGGGAGTGGTGGCTGCAAACGGGGACCTGAGCCTGGGGCTGATCATTCTCGCCGCGGCGGCCGGAGCCTTCCTCGGCGACAACACCGCGTACCTCGTCGGCCGGCGCTTCGGGAGCCGCGCGACCACGCGCTTCTTCAGTGGCGAGAAAGCCCGGCGTCGGATCGAGTGGGCTCACGAGCAATTGCGTGAGCGCGGCGGCGAGCTGATCGTCGTGGCGCGGTTCATTCCGGGCGGACGGACCGCGGTCACGCTCAGTGCGGGCACGCTCGGCTATCCATGGCGCCGCTTCGCCGTCTTCGACGGCGCCGCTGCGCTCGGCTGGGCTCTCTATTCGGCGCTGCTCGGCTACTACGGCGGTCGAACGTTCGAAGGCGCGACGGGGCTGGTACTGGCGCTCGCGACCGCGTTCGCCGTGGCCGCGAGCGTCGAGCTGGTGCGCTGGGCGCTCAGACGCCGCCGTCGGGCCTGAGCAACCGTCCTCGGTCCCTCAGCTCACCGCCTTCTTGACGAGCGCGGCGATCCGTGCCTCGTCGGCGGACGTCAACTTCTTCAGCGCGAAGGAGGTCGGCCACATGGCTCCGTCGTCGAGATTCGCCTTGTCGCTGAAGCCGAACGTCGCGTACCTCGATTTGAACTTGGCCGCGCTTTGGAAGAAGCAGACGACCTTGTCGTCCTTGGCATACGCGGGCATCCCGTACCAGGTCCTCGGCGAGAGGTCCGGCGCGCTCTTCTTGACGAGCGCATGGAGCCGTTTGGCCATGGTGCGATCCGATCCCCGCATCTCGGCGATCTTCGCGAGGACGTCGCTCTCCCCATCCGTCTTCTTCGCGCGGGAGCCGCGGCGCGCTTCCGCCTTCAGCTCCTGAGCGCGGTCTTTCATCGCGGCTCGCTCGTCGGCGGTGAAGCCCTTGGACGTCTTGCCTTTCGTTCCCCGTTTCCTGTCAGCCATTGCGAAGCACCTCCATCGTGATCGTCCTCTTCGTCCCTTCGACGACCTGCGCGAAACGGGCCTGTCCGAAGGGGGCAATACGGTGCAGATCGTGCGCCTGCTCGTTGCTCGCTGCGAGGTCCGCTACTCGGGCCGCCTGACGGCAATACTGCCCGAAGCGGTGCGGCTGCTGATCCTCAAGGCCGACGGCTCCGTGCTCATCCACGACGACGCGGGCGGCTACAAGCCGTTGAACTGGATGACCGGGCCGACGTTCATGGAAGAGCTCGGCGACGTGCTCGTCGTGCGGAAGGCGAAGGCCGAGGACACGCTCGAGATCCGTCTCGTCGAGGTGCTGAGCGATGTCGTGCAGGACATGGGGGAGTCGGCGGCGCTGCAGAAGGACGGCGTCGAGCGCGACCTGCAGGAGCTGCTCGCGGCGTCGCCCTCGGCGCTCGGGGAGGCGCTGACGCTCGTGAAGCGCGAGTGGGCGACGGAGGTTGGGCCGGTCGACCTCATGTGCAAGGACGACGACGGCGAGTGGGTCGCGGTCGAGATCAAGCGGGTGGGGACGATCGAGGCGGTCGAGCAGCTGACGCGCTACCTCGGGTTCATCCGCGAAGACCCTGCGAAGGCCGGCTGCCGGGGCGTGCTCGCGGCGCAGTCGATCAAGCCGCAGGCGGTCGCCCTCGCGGAGTCGCGCGAGATCCGCTGCGCCGAAGTCGACCTGGCCGTCCTGCGCGGCGAGCGCGAGCCCGACCTGACGCTCTTTGGATAAGCGGCCGCGGACGCGGGGCCCCCGCCCACTCGAGATGGGCGCCCGCTCCCCCTCGGATGCGTGTCGCGAAGGGGAGCGGCTCGTTCGAGCTCTTCTACTTGGGTCTCGCCTACGGGAGGTAGTAGTTCGGGTTCGGCATCTTGAACGTCTTGTTCGCGAAGCCGCCCTCGAGATCGCTGAACTGGTCGCCCAGGTCGGCGACGATGTCGTAGCCCTGCGACTCGATGTAGGCGCGCGTCCCGGACTTGTACTGGATGGTCGGACAGGACCGCCCCGTGTGGATGTACGGCCCGCAGAACTCCGGCTTGTCGAGGTAGGTCGGGTACGAGCCGATCGGCGGCTTGGTGAACAGGCCGTCGGCGAAGCCGCCGTGACCGATGTCGATCGGCGTAGGCATGACATAGCCGGCGTCGACCTCCGGGATGGTCTTCCCGTTGAGGGTCACGGTGTCGATGTTCGGCAGCCCGGCCGCGGTGTCGTCGACCAGGTTGGCGATCGTCGCGGCGTGCTGTGCATCGCCGCGTCCTGTGATCCAGAAGATCGCGTAGTTCAAGGCATTGGCGTGGCTCACCAGGTCGAGCATCCCAGGCGTGGGCGGGAACATGTTCCCGGTCCACGTATTGCCCGTCAGGCCGACGAACTGGGCATTCGTCGTCGGGTTGAAGTCCCAGTTGCTGTAGAGCTCGTAGTTCCAGGTGGTCAGCGTCGTGTCGTCGACGTCGAGCACGATCGCCCGGTGCGGCACGCGCGAGCGCGCAGCCAGCCAGTGATCGCTCTGCTCGGCGACCGAGCGGGCCTCGTTCGCGTAGTTGCTTTCCAGGTTCAGTGGCGTGTCCCACGTCCCGTTGGGGCCTGAAGTGGCCGTATGAGCGCCGTAGTAGTTCTTGGCCCAGGCCCGACCGACGTCGATGTTCGTCATCTGCGACTCGGAATGCGGCGTGAAGTTGAGGTCTGCGGGCTGAAGACCCGCGACGGCCACCGTGGCGGCGGTCACCAGTCCCCCGATCACGAGCCCAAGTACCAGCCACAGCGAGCGCCGCGGCCGCGATAGACGCTTCATGGATCCCCCTCCTTCGTTGATTCCCTGACTGATCCGGCAACCCTACGTAACAACTCCCCGCCTTGCGCCTAACTGGCGAGGACGTGACGTGCCCGGGAGGTCTCCGGGCAGAAACATGCTGATTTGCAGGCACTTCATCCCCAAGTCCGCCCTCGACCCGGAGACGAAGTCTCCTCGTCTACGCGTCCGAAGCGGTGTGGGTGACGATGGCTTGGTTGATGGTGTCCCAGTCGGCTCGCTCGACGCCGTGGCCGGCTCCCGCGAGTTGAAGGAGTTGCGCGCCCGGGATCTCGGCGGCGAGGGCGTTGCCGTGTGCGAGCGGGAACATCGGGTCGGCGGTGCCGTGGATGACCAGCGTCGGCGCTGTGATCGATGAGAGCGGCCCGCGCTTCTTGTCGTCGTCGGCGAGGAGGTCGTGGTTCTGGCGGGCGGCGAAGTCGTGGGCGCGTTCGACGTCTGCTCGGACGAGGTCGCGCGCCTCGTTTTCGTCGAAGGCGCGCTGGTCCCCTGCGAGCATGCGCGTGTAGCCGACGAGGTAGTCGATCACCGAGTCCGGATCCGACCAGTCAACAGTCGACGAGCGCACGAATTGCGCGAACGCGCTGTTCGGCGGTGGCAGGTCCCGGTCGCCCGGGGTCGCCGGCGACGTGCTGATCAGGACGAGCGAGAGCACGCGCTCGGGGAAGTCGAGCGCGAGCAACTGGGCGAGCGCGCCGCCGGCTGAGACGCTGACCAGATGTGCGGCGGGTAGGGCGTAGCCGTCGAGCAGCGCCATAGCGTCCGTCCGCAGGTCGGCGCTCGTGTAGCCGGGGTGGCCGGGCTCATACGTAGCGGAGCGGCCGGTGTCGCGATGGTCGTAGCGGATCACGAACCGGCCGGACCCGGCGATCAGCCTGCAGAAACCCTCCTCCCACCAGAGCATCGAGCCGCCGAGGCCCATGACGAGCAGGATCGGTGGGTCCGCGGGGTCGCCGAACGACTCCGTGCAAAGCTCGACCCCATTCACATCGACCGGTCGTTCCACGATCTGCCCTTTCGGTCTAGGTCCCAGCCATACCCGCCTTTAAAACGCGTCGCGAGGGCGGTTCAGCGTATGGCTTCGCAGCGGATCGACAACCTCACGCCGGAAGTACCGAGGATCCTGACAATGTTCAGGTCACATGGGAAGCGAGCTTGCCGGCCTGCTTGGTTGATACTCGGCCGGCCTCAAGGAGGGAGCGCACGCAATCGGCAAGGGTCTCGCGCAGGTCCCGGGCGTGAAGGCGAGCTCGGCGCGGGCTCGAGAATCGTCACACGACGCCCGCTGCTTGCTCAGCCAGATGCCCTCGGTCGGGACCGGGATCCGGAAGGGCAGGATGCGCTGGGCGAAGTCCGCCGTGTGGGCGACGGGAAGAATCAGCGATTCCGGGAGTCGCAACATCGGCAGGCGCCGTCCGGTCAGGTCGCCGAGGAGGCGAACGACCTCTGGGAACTGAACGTACTGACCACCCAGGAGATACCGGCGCGGACCTTGGCCGGGCCGGAAGACGGCGGCCAAGGCGCTGGCGAGGTCGCGCACGTCGACGACTGGGAAGCCGCCTCTCGGCACGATCGGCATCCTTCGGGTCAAGACCGCGTGCACCAGCTGATCGCTCTCCCCGAAGTTGGGATCGTTCGGCTCCCAAGCTGTTCCTTCGAGCGCAGGTAAGGGGACTGCGGACGTCCCAGCGAGGAATCGGGCGTCAGGGGGAGGGTCGCAGCCGGCAGGAGCGCCGCGAAGGTGGATACGTGCACGATCGGGTCGAGTCCCTGATTCTGTGCCTGACCGAGCACGAGTTCGGCGCCTCGCACGTTCGTCGCCTCCAGACCCGCTCGATCACGGGGGTCGAACGAGTAGACGGAGGCCGCGTGGAGAACGGCGTCGCAACCGCTGAGCGCGCCTGCGACCGCCGACTCGTTCGTCACGTCGCCCTGGACGAGCTCGACGTCGTGGGCGAGGCCGAGTCGCGTGAGCACGGCCCGTGCCCGCTCCTGCGAGCGAACGAGGAGCCGTAGATCGTGGCCGGCGGCACGGAGCGCGGCGACGGCGTGCGAGCCGACGAACCCCGATCCACCAGTGATCAGAACGCGCATGCGCTGGTCATCGGATCGCCTGCTTGCCAGAGCTGCCTGGTATCAGCATCGGATCGCCCACGAACGGCCCATTCTCTTGAATCGGCGTCAAGACACCGTGGCGTCCGAGGTGTCATCACCTCGTCGACCCTATGCCGGCGGCTGCCCGAGCGGCGTCCGAGTCTTTACGGCTGTCGGAGGCATGCGATCATCGTCGCATGGTGAGCGACAGAACGTTGGAGGGCCAGGTCGCGCTCGTTACGGGTGCGAGCCGTGGAGGCGGGAAGGGCATCGCGTCCGTGCTGGGCGAGCGCGGAGCGACGGTCTATGTCACCGGACGCAGCGTTCGAGGGCAGCCGACGACGCTCGGGCGGCCGGGCACCATCGATGATACGGCGGAGGAAGTGACGGAACGTGGCGGGACCGGCATCGCTGTTCGCTGCGACCACAGCGACGACGCGCAGGTGCAAAAGCTCTTTGACCGCATCCGGGGCGACCAGGGCCGGCTCGACCTGCTCGTCAACAACGCGTGGAGTGGCTACGAGATCCCGCCCTACGGCGACATCCCGTTCTGGGAGATCGAGTGGCGCCACTGGGATCTCATGTTCCACGGCGGTCTTCGTGCGGCGGGGTTTGCGTCGACACTGGCAGCGCCGCTGATGATCGAGGTCGGCTCCGGGTTGATCGTGAACATCACCTGGGTGCTCGACCGCCCCCACGGCCATGCCTGGTACGAGGTGGTGAAGAACGCGACCAACAAGATGACGGAGCAGATGGCCGACGACCTGCGCCCTTTCGGCGTTGCATGCGTCGCCGTCTCGCCCGGCTTCATGCGTCTCGAGCGGATGGACCTCACGCCAGAGGCCCGCGAATACGGCTTCACCGATATCGACGGCAAGCAGCAGTCAGCCTTCTGGGCGGAGCACTGGGCCGGTACCTGGTAGAGCCGGTGTGGCACCTCCCTCTCTGAGCCAATGCAGTCAAGGTCAGCTGAAGTTGCCCGTTTAGGTCGCGAAACGCGTCTTCGTCCGCGCCGGCTTTACATGACGTCGATGATCGGGTAGCGCGCGTCGTTGTCGAGGCAGGCGGCGGCAAACACAGCGGTACCGACGTCGCCGGTGAACAGGGAGTAACGGCGGCGACCGTTCGCGGCCGCAATCCGCTCGGCCTGTGCGAGCGCGTGCACGGCGAAGCGGCGTGCGCGCTCGAGCCAGCGCTCGTCGCCGGTGCGCGCGAACGCCTTGAGGAGCGCGAACCCGTTGCCGGAGGTGCCGTGGCAGAGACCGTGGCCCTTTTCGTCGCCGTGCGCACCGGCCCGCCAGATCAGCTCCGCGCCCGCGAGCAGCAACTCTTCGTCGAGGTAGTCCCACGCGCCGGCCAGGATGCCCGGCGCGCCGGTGCACCACTGGAGGCAGATCCGACCGTCTCGGGGCCGGGCCAACTGCGGACGCGGCGAGCCGGGCCAGTTGGCGAGGCCGCCCTCTCGGAACGCATGCCGGGCCAGCACCGTCGCCGTCTCGCGGGCCAGTGCCTCGTCAGGCTCGAGGCGGAGGAGCGCGAGCGTGTTGCCGGCGGCGCCGTGCAGCGTGCCCAGGCCGCGGTAGTCGTCGTCCTGACGCCAAAGCCCGTCCTCGCCACGGCGGGCACGGAGCACCGACGCCGACTCTCGCGCCGCCTCCGCCCAGCTTTGCTCGCCGGTCCACTGACGCAGCGCCAGCAGCGCGAGCAGCGCCCCCGGAATGCCCCAGTCGATGTCGTCGGTCGGGTTCTCGGCACTCGTCGGGAGGAGGGCGTGGAGGTCGTCGGCAAGCACCGCGTCTCGGGTGAGCTTGAACGCGACGAGCAGAGGCCCCGCTTCGCCCAGAAGCAGCGAGGCCGGATGGTAGTGCGTTTCCCCGGGCTCGATGTCTGGCTCGGTTCGGAAGAGCTCAAGGGCCCATCGCGCTGCCGCGGCCAGGTCGAGCGTCGTCTCGGCGCGGCCCTGGCGGCGAAGCGCGTCAAGGGCCCAGATCACGCCCGAGGCGCCGACGTACAGGCTCTTCAGCGGCAGCGGGGCGTCGCCCGCATCCCACTCGTGCGCGGGCCAGAGCGAATCGGCGGCAAACGCCGTATCCGCGTCCGTCACGATCGCCGCGATCGCATCCTCGGCACGCGCCGGAGCCCACGGCTCGTCGATCAGAGGCTCGAACTGCGCCGGCTCGTAGAGCATTCCTGTGACCATGCTTCCTCCTAGTCGATCCAGACAGCTGCCGATGCGGCAGCCAGAAGGACTCGGCACGCCTAGGCGGCCGAGACGTGAAGATCGGATCAGCTAGGCCGGGAACGCCACGACCACGAGTCTACCGAGCTTGGCCGGTAGGCCCGCCCTGCCGACGCCGAGCTCACCGCATGGCCAGTATCCACTGGAAGGTCGCATCGCCATCCGGCTCGCGGAAGGTCACGAGCTGGTCGCGGAGGATCTTGAAGCCCGCCTCCAGCACGAGCCGCGTGTTCGTCTCTGGTGGGAAGCTCGAGAAGAACGTCGGTGCACCAAGCCACTCCCCGGTCCAGCCCGCCGTGTCGCTCGTTCCGAGCGCCGTCATCAGCAGACCGGACGGGACAAGCCATTGGTGGATCCGCGCGAACGTCGGCGCGAGCAGCTCGCGCGGGACGTGATTGAACGCATAGAACGAGACGACCGCGTCGAACGACTCCGGTTCGAGCTCGAGCTCGGTGAAGTCCGCTTGCACGAACTCGGCGTCCGGCACCGCGTCTCGGGCGCGACGCACCTGCTCGGCGGAGATGTCGACGCCGGTCACCTGGAACCGCGCGGCGAGGCGCTGCGTATCGGGCACACCTGCGCCGCAGCCGAGCTCGAGCACACGCGCGCCGTCGCGCAGCCGCGACGCGAGCTCGTCCTCCCACTCCCGGCGCGGATCGCCCACGATCCGGTCGCGCCACTCGGCGAAGCGCTCGCCGATCGCGTCGTAGCCTCGACCGACGAGCTCTATCCGCGGATCAGTCACTCGA
>VAXT01000121.1 GCA_005883245.1 Actinomycetota bacterium
CTCATCCTCGAGGCGGTAGCCGGCCAGCTGCGATCCGATCCCGATGCTCATTCCAGACCAGGATTGTCGACCGTTTGAGGGAGCTCGTACAAGCATCGGGCCGGCTCGTCACAATCGCAGCGTGCGCTATCAGTTCGTCGATTGCCGCTGGGACCTGGGTGACCGGAACCGTGGACGCGAGCTCTACCTCGAGGGGCACGTTCCGGGCGCGTCGTTCCTCGACGTGGACGAGGACCTCGCGGCCCCTCCCGGGCGGAGCGGCAGGCACCCGCTTCCCGATCCGGACGACTTCGCGGCGGCTGCTTCCCGGGCGGGAATCGGCGAGGGGGTGTTCGTCGTCGCGTACGGCTCGATGGGCGGAGGCGAGCGCCTCTGGTGGCTCTTGCGGCACTTCGGGCACGATGACTGCGCCGTCATCGACCTCGAAGCATGGCTCGGGCCGCTGACTGCAGGTGAGGAGGGGATCGAGCCGGCGGTGTTCGAGCCGGAGCCTCGGACGGACGACACGATCGAGGTGGACGAGCTCGCGGCGCGGCTCGACGAGCTCGTCATAGTCGACTCCCGCGTGCAGGAGCGCTTCCGGGGCGAGCCGAACCCGATCGACAAGGTGCCCGGCCGCATTCCGGGCGCGCTGAACGCCCCGTGGAACGAGCCGGTGCCCGACCTACCCGCCGGCGAGCTCGTCGCCTATTGCGGCTCCGGCGTCACGTCGTCGGTGACCGTGCATCGCCTCGCCCTCGCCGGCCGCGACGCGAAGCTCTACCCAGGCTCGTGGAGCGAGTGGGAGCAGCGCCCCGAGCTTCCGGTCGAGCGCGGCTAGACCGTCGAGCCTTCCAAGTCCGGAAGGTACTGGCGCCAGCCGTGCGGGATCTTGGGCGCGGCCAGGCGGATGAAGAGCACCGGCTGCGGCGGCCTCGGCGGCCGCTGCAGCACCATCGAGGCCTCCTCGAGCAAGCGGTTTCCCTTCTTCAGGTTGCACGGCGCGCACGAGGTGACGACGTTCTCCCAGACGGAATCACCGCCCCGGCTGCGCGGCACGACGTGGTCGAGCGTGAGCCGGCCGGAGCTCGTTCCGCAGTACACGCAGCGCCAGCCGTCCCGCGCGAACAGGGCTCGGCGCGAGATCTTCCGCTGGACGGCACGCGGCACCTTCACGTACTGGACGAGCCGGATCACGTGCGGCCAGGGATAGGTGGTGCTGGCCGAGCGGAGCGGCTGCGCGAGCTCCTCGATCACCTCGGCCTTGCCCTTGAACACAAGCACATGCGCCCGTCTCACGGACGTCACGTTCAGTGGCTCATAGCTCGCGTTCAGGACCAGAACCTGGCTCATGCCCGAAAAATGTAGCGACTAGCCGGCAAAGGGACGATGGACCGCCTCCTGACCGAGACGCAGATCGCGAACGGCGACGCACCTTCTAGGATGCGCCCGTGGCGTTGAGCGCGGCTGCGTGGATCGCAATCGGCGCGGCTTGCGTGGCCGTCGTCGCCCTCGCCCTGTGCGTGTACCTCTTCGTGCAGCTGCGGCGCCTGCGCTCGAACCAGGTCGTTCTGCTCGGCGGCGGCAAGGACGATCTCGTCGACTTCGCCGTTTCGCTCCAGGCCCGGATGGACGATCTCCACGGCGCGGTCGCCGAGGTCGCGGCCGGCCTCTCCCGCGTCGACCGGCGCGTCGACGGCTCGATCACGAACACGTCGCTCGTCCGCTACGACGCGTACGAGGGCGCCGGCGGGCATCAGTCGGCGTCGATCGCGCTCCTGGACGCGAGCCGGACCGGAGTGATCGTCAGCGCCATCCAGGGCCGTGACTACGCCCGGATCTATGTCAAAGAGCTCGAACGCGGCCAGCCGAACGTGGCCCTTTCACCGGAAGAGCAAGCAGCGGTCGAGAAAGCGATGGCGGGTTAACCGACGGCGAACTGGACTGGGTAGTTCGCCGAGTTGTTGCTCGTGTTCGTCTCGTTCGGGACCGGGTCGACCTCGACTGTGAGCGACGTCCTCTGATCGAGCGGCGGTAGCCCGAGCCCGCTGAACTGGACGCTCTCCTCGTTGCCCGGGTCGATCAGCGGGATCGTCTTGCGCGCCTTGATCGGCTTCGGGCTCTGCTGGATCGTGAGCGTCACGCGGAGCCCGACCTCCTGCGCGCAGCCCGAGTTCTTGACCGTCACGCTGAACGCGAGGTCCGTGCTCAGCTGAATCGTGTTCAGGCTGCCCTCGGACAGGTCCTTGTCACTCGGGAGAGCCTTCGTCGACACGAGCCCCGTGCCTCGCGGCGAGCAGTTCGAGCCGCCCGTCGCCGCGCCGTGGATGCGCTGCCAGAGCGATTTCATCGACGCGGCCGTGCCGATGTCGGGGTTCGGGAGGAAGATCGAGTCGGGCACGTTGACGCCGGTGACCCCGAGCCGCTGAAGCTCGCTCTTCGTCGGCTCCTTGAACAGATCCGCCCAGATGACGTCGCTCGCGACCAGCCGCTGCATCTGCACCGCCAGCTCGGCCCCGGCCGCGTTCGCGTTCTTCGAGGAGGCCGTGCTCCTGAAGGCATCGGTCATGCCTCTCAGACCGTTCGTGCGCAGGTCGAGCGCGTCGAGCACGTGCGCATCCTCCGGCCGGAGATGGCCGGGCGGGTCGAGCCCGCGTGCTGCAGACGCGATCTGCTCCTGTTGCCGCGCCAGCCCGGAGAGCTCGCTCTCGACGTCGGACTCCTTCGTCCCGCGCGTCGTCAGCAGGTTGTTGAAGCTCCGGCCGAGGCGCTGCGACTCCTGGCCGTAGTCGGCGACCTTCTCGACGTAGTGCCGGTACGCGTCCTTGCGCTTGTCCTCACGGCACCCGTTCACCCAGAGGACGAGCAGCAGTACGATCAGGATTGCGAAGCTGATCAGCCCGATCAGCCGCAGGAGCGGGGTCAGGCCCGTCGGAGGGCGTACGGGCGGTCGCGGCCCGCGCCGTGGCCGTTCCTCCTGTGTCTCCCTGGTGTCCGACTCCTCGAAGAAGTCGAACTCGATGTCGTTCTCGCGTTCGCTCATTCTGTTGCCGCGCCACGCTCGAGCCTGGCTCGGTGTCCATCTCGGAGCCGCGTCACTGTACCGCCTCGTCCGGTCGGTGCAGGAGTTTTGCACGGCAAGGCCAAGGGAGACGACGGTGTCGTCGAGCGCCGTCGAACCCGTCTCCTCGAACGGTCTCGTCCTGGACCGGTATCGCCCCCTGCGCCCGCTCGGGAGCGGCGGCTCGGGCTCGGTGTGGCTCGTTCGCGACGAGACGTCCGGTGAGCAGTTTGCGCTCAAGATCATCGCCAGAGAGGGACGGGCGGCGCCGCGCGCCGAACGAGAGGCCGAAGCGGCGACGACGCTGCGCCACCCGCACTGCCTGCGCGCGTACGGGCTCGAGGCCGACGAGAAGCATCTCTACATCGCGTACGAATACGTGCCCGGAGCGACGCTCCGGCAGGCGCTCCGCACGCATGAGCTCGGTGACGAGGGCGCGGTCGAGGCTGCGGCACAGGTGCTTGAGGGCCTGGCGTTCGCGCACGCACGCGGGATCGTGCACCGCGACGTGAAGCCCTCGAACGTGCTGCTCGCCGAGGAGGAACGCGTCTCCGTCCGGCTCTTCGATTTCGGCTTGGCCCTGATGGCCGACGCGGACACGCTCACGGCCGTCGGCGACGTGCCCGGAACGCTCGCGTACATCTCGCCGGAGCGCCTCCACGGACAGGAGGCGGGCCCTCCCGCGGACGTGTGGGCCGTCGGAGTGCTGCTCTGGGAGGCGCTCGCGGGACATCATCCGTTCTGGCGGACGTCGCCGCTAGAGACCGGTGAGGAGATCAAGACGGGAGCGCCTTCGATCCGGGTGGCGCGGCCCGACTTGCCGGACAAGCTGATCGCCGCGGTCGATGCGGCGCTCTCCGTCGATCCGGAGCTTCGCCCGACGGCTTCGGCGCTGGCGGTCGACCTGCGTGAGGCTTGGCGGGCGCGGGCGCCTCGTCGGACGGCTGCTCGGCCGCGTGCACGGGTCGATCGCAAGAAGCTGGTCGAGCGCGTGGGGCCTGCAGCGCTGGCGGCGTTGGCCGTCGGCTGGGTCGCGTCCGCGCTGCCGTTCTATCCCGCGTTCTGGCCGGGTCTGCTAGCCGGGCTCGCGGCTGCGCTGACTCTGGTTCGCCCACGGCTCGGGCTCGCCTTGGCGCTTGCGGTTCCGGTCTTCCCCCTCGGCAACATCTCGTTCGGGCTCGCGGTCCTCTACGGCGCGGTCGCGACAGGTTGGTTCGTCGTCAACTGGGGAGACGCCCGCTGGGGGCTGCTCTTCTGCTCGGGATTCGTTCTCGGGCCCGTCGGCCTGCTCGGCCTGATGCCGCTCGTGGCCTTGCAAACGCGCGGTCTTCTGCGCCGCGGCTTGCAGACTGCAGCCGCGGTCCTCCTCGCGGGGGCGGTCGCGGGCATCGACGGGGCGCCGGTGCCGTTCACCGGCGAGCAGGCGCCGTCGCTCGGAATCACCGGGAGCGAGCACCCGCTGGCCGTCCTGCAGGCGATCTGGGCCTGGCTGCTCGGCGTGCCGGCGCTCGGGGTCGAGGCGCTGATATTGGCGGTCGCGGCCTCGTCACTCGCTCACGTCGTCCGCGGCTCCGATCTGACGATCGTCATGTTCGCCGGAGCGCTGCTCTCGGCAACGCTGCTCGGAGCTCCGAACGTGTCCGCGGCTCCGCTCGTGCTGAGTGAGTGGGCGATCTACGCCGCGCTCACGGTGCTGTCGCGTCGTCGCCCGCAGGAAGCCGCTCAAAAACACAGATTCGGCGCGCTCCTGACACTGACACGTACGGGTTTCGCGGATAGGCTCAAAGCGGTGGGTGGTCCGCGGCGGCCCCGACAGCAGCAGCGTTTTCGCGAGGCGAACGCTCGCTAAACTCGCTCGCGGGGTAGGTACTACCGGCCCGTGACCGTCCTTCGAAATATCGAGCAGAAGATCGAGGCGCTTTTCGAGGGCGTCTTCGGTCGCGCATTCCGCACGCACGTTCAGCCGGTCGAGCTGGCGCGCAAGCTGGGCAAGGAGATGGACGATCACCGGATGGTCTCGGTGTCGCGCGTCTACGCGCCGAACGAGTACTCGGTCTACCTCTCGCCAGCCGACCGCGAGCAGTTCTCGAGCTACGAGGAGTCCCTCGTCAGCGAGCTCCAGGAGTACCTGGGCGAGCACGCAAGGCGAGAGTCGTACGTCCTGCTCAGCCCGCCGAAGATCCTCATGAACACCGACTCCGACCTCGAGGTCGGTGAGTTCGGGATCGCGACCCGCATGGTCCAGCCGGAGCCGGGCGAGCAAGCCGAGCCGCTACCCGAGGCGCCGCCACCCGGGGCGACCATGGTCTACCGCCCGTCCACGCCCGACACGCAGGCCGCCTCGCCCGTCGAGCTGGGCGTCGAGCCCGAGGTCGTCACGCTCGACGCGAACGGCAAGCAGCACACAGTCGACAAGGTGAGCATGCTCATCGGGCGCTCGAAGGACTGCGACATCCGCCTCACCGACCCGAACGTCTCGCGCCGCCACGCAGAGGTTCGTCAAGAAGGCGCCGCGTACTGGATCCTCGATCTCGGCTCCACGAACGGCCTGACGGTGAACGGCCGTCGCCAGCAGCGGGCACAGCTCCAGAACGAGGACCGGATCACGGTCGGCTCGACGGAGCTCGTTTTCCGGAGGTCCGCAGCGTGAGAGGTCGGCCCAAAACGGGTCGACCCGTCAGTTCCGACGCAGCATGATCGCCGCCTCCGTCGACGTCGAGGGCGCCCTGCTCCTTCTGAAGGCTGCGTTCCTCGTCCTCCTCTACCTCTTCATCTGGCGCATCGTTCGCACAGCGAGCCGCGACCTCCGAGTGCCTCAGGAAAGCTTCGTAATCGGCCCGCAGCAGGCCGCCGCGGCCGGGCTCCGACCCGAGCCGAAGCCGCAGATGGGCCGGCTCGTCGTCATTAGGAGCAGCGCGATCGACGAAAACACCGAGTTCGAGCTCGATTCCAAAGGGATCTCGATCGGTCGCGGCAGCCCGAACGACGTCCGACTCGACGGGGACGACTACGCTTCCGCGAACCACGCCCGCGTCGAGCCGCGACGCGACGGCGTCTGGATCGAAGACGTGGGATCGACCAACGGCACGTTCGTCAACGGCGTCCGGCTCAGCCGGGCGCGCAAGCTTGCCGCGGGCGACCTCGTGCGGGTCGGCGGCACCGATCTGAGGTTCGAGACATGAGTCGTACTCCGGAAAATGCCCGCGCGTTCCTCGGGCGCCGCTGCGGGCGCGGGGCCGGAGGGCACCTGAGGCACCGCTTGCGGTGCCGCCTCGAGGATGTGCGGGCTTTGCCCGTGCATCCGGCTTCACTTCGCAATACGGGCCCGGAGAGCACCGTGTTCGCAGCGGCGCCAGGCGGCGGCGGAGGCCGGCTCCGCCGGCCGGGAGCCGTTGCCGGCGAGGGGCGCGCATGAGTGCGCTCGGCCGGAGCACGGGCCTCTCGCACCCGGGGCGAAGGCGCCGCCGCAACGAGGACGCCTGGGTCTGCCATCCGCCGCTGTTCGCCGTCGCGGACGGCATGGGCGGCGCGCGCGGAGGCGAGATCGCGTCCCGGGTCGCGGCGACCGCGCTCGGCGAGAGCGTCGACGGCAGCGGCGAGTCGCGTGTGGTGGCGCTGATCCAGGAGGCGAACCGCCAGGTCTACGAACGGGCCCGCGAGGACTCGGACGCCTCGGGCATGGGCACGACGATCACCGTTGCGCTGTTCGAGAACGGCATCGTCTCGATCGGCCACGTCGGAGACTCACGCGCCTACCTGATCCGCGACCACAAGGTCGACCAGCTGACCGAGGACCACTCCCTCGTCGCGGAGCTTGTCCGCAGCGGCCGCCTCTCGCCCGAGGAGGCCGAGTCCCATCCGCAGCGCTCGGTGATCACGCGCGTGCTCGGGACCGACCCGGACGTCGACATCGACTCCTTCTCCGTCGAGGCGCAGCCCGGGGACCTGTTCCTGATCTGCTCCGACGGGCTGACGTCGATGGTCGGCGACGAGGAGATCCTCGGCGTCGTCGAGCCGCGTCGCGAGAACCTCGACGAGGCCGCGAAGGAGCTCGTCGCCTCGGCCAACCGCAGCGGCGGCGAGGACAACATCACCGTCGTGGTCTTCGAGGTCGTCGAGGACGGCGCCCAGGCGCCGAGCAAGACGAAGCCGATGCCCGCGCTCGAGCTCACGCCGCCCCCGCCGCCCGACGAGGACACGCTCACCGAGGTCGACCGCGTGCCCGCGATCGACACCATGGTCGTGCCCCCCGAGGACGCACGGGCGATCGAAGCCGGGGTGGGCCAGACGGACGGCGCAGCGCGCTCCGGAGCCGTCGACGAGGAGGAACGCGAGCCGAAGCCGCACCTCGGCGTCCAGGCCGCGCGCATGATCATCGCGCTCGCGGTCGTCGCCGGGCTCCTGCTGCTCGTGTACTGGCTGTTCGGCCAGAGCCAGTGATGTTCTCGCTCAGCTACCGCAACCGCGAGCTGGTCAACCTGTTCGTCGTCGCGCTCCTCACCGGGTTCGGATTCGCGAGCGTCTACATCGCACGCCAGGACGTTGTCTCCACGGGCTCGCTCTCCTACGCGCTCTTCTTCTTCGCCCTCTACCTGGTCGCGCACGTGGTCGCCCGCGTCACCGTGCCGCAGGCCGATCCCTACCTCCTGCCGATGGCCGCGCTCCTGACCGCGGTCGGCGTCACCGAGATCTACCGGCTGAACCCCGACAACGCGTTCCACCAGGGGCTCTGGATCGTCGTCGGCGTCGCCGCGTTCTCCGGGACGCTCCTCTTCCTGCGCCACGACTACCGGCGCCTCGAGAGCTACAAGTACCTCTTCGGCCTGGCTGCGATCGGGCTGCTCATGCTCCCCGCCCTGCCCGCGATCGGAGAGACCGTCAACGGCGCGCGGCTCTGGGTGCACGTCGGCGGCATCCAGTTCCAGCCCGGAGAGCTCGCGAAGATCATGCTGATCGTCTTCCTGGCCGGCTACCTGCGCGAGAAGCGGGAGGTGCTCGCGCAGGGGCGCATCAAGGACTTCGGCCCCTTGCTCGCGATCTGGGGCGCCGCGATGCTCGTGCTCGTCGAGACGAACGACCTCGGTAGCGGCCTCCTCTACTTCGGGATCTTCCTGGCGATGCTCTACGTGGCTACGGCGCGCGCGTGGTTCGTCGGCGCCGGGCTAGTGCTCTTCCTCGCGGGCGCTGCGGCCGTCTACAAGGCCGTGCCGAGAGTCGAGGAGCGGGTGACCGTCTGGCTCGACCCGTGGCCGCACGCGCACACGACCGGCTACCAGATCGTCCAGTCGTCGTACTCGATCGCGAACGGCGGCTTCGCGGGCAAGGGCTGGGGCAAGGGAGTCTTCGCGACCACGAACGGGCACGACCTGATCCCGTACCTGCCGACCGACTTCATCTACTCGGCGCTTGCCCAGGAGCTCGGGCTCGTCGGCGCGGCAGCGCTGCTGCTCGTCTACATGCTCTTCTGCCTGCGCGGGTTCCGGATCGCGATGCTCGCCCAGGACGGCTTCTCGAAGCTGCTCGCGCTCGGGCTCACGTTCGGTTTCGCGCTGCAAACGTTCATCATCGTCGGCGGGATCCTGCGGATCATCCCGCTGACCGGGATCACGCTCCCCTTCATCAGCTACGGCGGGTCGAGCGTCGTCGCCAACTTCGTCTTGCTCGCGGGCCTCCTGCTCGTCTCGCATCGGGCCAACGCGTCCAGCCAGCTCGCACTGGGAGGCGAGGAGTGAACCGCCAGATCACGCGGGTCGCCGTCGTCGGGCTCGTCTTGCTCGCGTCGCTGATCGTGGGG
>VAXT01000122.1 GCA_005883245.1 Actinomycetota bacterium
AAGAAGAGCCTCGCGAAGCGGGCGCAGGCCAAGCTGACCCACATCGGCCGGCTCCAGAAAGAGCGCAGCGAGCTGCGCGGCGAGATCGACCTCCTCACCCGCCGTGCCAAGAGCCTCGGCTTCGAGTTCCTGCAGCCGGCACGCAGCGGCCGGACTGTCGTCGAAGCCGAAGGCGTCGACCTGGCGGCAGGCGACAAAGAGCTGCTCTCACACGTCACGTTCGCAGTCGAACGCGGCGAGCACGTCGCACTCGTCGGGCCGAACGGAGCCGGCAAGACGACGCTCCTCGAGACGCTCCTCGGCCGGCGCGAGCCGAAGAGGGGCAAGCTCCGCCTCGGCCACGGCGTCGAGCCCGCGTACTTCTCCCAGCACGAGGTCGAGCTCGACGAGAGCCGCACCGTGCTCTCACTGACGCAGAACGAGACCGGCCTCCATCGACCGCAGGCGCAGAACCTCCTGGGACGGTTCCTCTTCACCGGCTGGGAGATGCACGAGCGGCCGGTGTCCGCGCTCTCGGGCGGCGAGCGGCGCAGGCTCGCGCTCGCGCTCGTCGTCGCCTCGGGCGCCAACCTGCTCCTTCTCGACGAGCCGACGAACCACCTCGACCTCGAGAGCCGGGAGGCGCTCGAGGCGGCGCTCGACGCGTTCCCCGGAACCGTGCTCCTCGTCTCCCACGACCGAGCGCTCCTGGACGCGATCGCCGACCGGACGCTCGCGCTCGAGGACGGGACGATCCGCTCCTACGACGGCGGCTGGGCCGAGTACGTGGCGGCGAGAGACGAGCGTGCCAGGCCCTCCGAGCCAACACCGGACAAGCCGAAGCAGGCGAAGCCCCGGCCCGCGAAGGCGAAGAAAGCCCGGCCGAGCGAGCTCGAGCGCCTGGAGTCCGACATCGCCGACCGCGAAGCCCAGATCGCCGACCTCGAGCGTCTGCTCGCCGACGACTGGTCGAACGTCGACGTCGTCACGGCGCATCGCCGCGCACGCGACGACCTCCAGGCGCTGCTCACACGCTGGGAGCGGCTCTTCGAGCGCTCAGGTACCTAGCGACTGGCGAGCCTCGCGACGGGTCCTGAGCAAGCCGATGATCAGCAGGGCCAGCGGCGCGAGGATGATCAGCGACAGGATCCCGACCGGGAGCAAGAGCCAGATGCGACTGGCCCGAGGCTGATTGAGCGCAGCCGGCGGCGGCGCGGCGGTCTTGTGCGTGGACGGCGACTTCTTCTTGAACGCGCGCGCGGTCTTCGTGGCCGCCTTCAGCTGCTTCGCCGAAAGCGCGGGCGGCCCGTGGAAGCGCTCGGGCATCCAGTAGTTGACGAGCCAGCGACCGTCGCGGTCCTTGATGACCTCCGCGGCCGCGGTCATCGCGGAGTAGCCGGAGCCCGGTTTCGGAAAAACGAAGACCTCGAGCCCGACCGTGTTCGCATACGAGTACTTGACGTAGCTCCAACTTCCGAGCCCTCTGTGCGCTGCGGGGTAGTTCACGACGGGCATCTGCCCCTTGTCCCATTCCTTGCGCGTGAGGCCCTGCTTCAGGTCGGGCCCGGAGAGATCCCACGCCTTCGCCGGATCCTCACGCGCGACCGCGTCCTTGATGAACTGCGCCAGCACCGGATGCACCGCGCGCTGCTCGTCAGCTGTGAAGGGCGAGCGCTTCGGCTGCACGTAGTTCGGGACTTCCGGCCCGCTCGCGTTCTCAGGGTTCCCGGACGTCGACAGGCGCACGCCGATGTAGACCAGCGGGATGAACGCCAGGACGACGGCGATCTTGATCAGCCGGCGACGCCGGCGGGGTGACTTCAGAATGCGCACCCCCGTCCAGTTTGCCCAAAGAGTCAAGTGTTCAAGACCGTGAACTGAACGTCGCGAGCACCGCCTCGGCGACGACCCGGAGTGGCCGGCCCGACACCTGGCTCGCCTTCCGCAACCTGGCGAACGCCTCGTCCTCGGACAGGTTCTCCCTGGACATGAGAAGCCCCTTCGCGCGCTCGATCACCTTGCGCGCCGCGAGTGCCTCCGAGAGCGACTCCGCCTCCTCGCGAAGCGCCGCAAGCTCCTCGTGCCGAGCACGCGCGGCGTGAATCGCCGGAAGGAGATCTTGCTCTCTGAACGGCTTGACGAGGTAGCCGAACACGCCGGCCTCGACCGCCCGCGAGACGAGCTCGTCCTGGCCGTAGGCGGTCAGCATCACGATCGGGATCGGGCGCTCGTCGAGGATTCGCCGTGCCGCCTCGGTGCCGTCCAGGCGCGGCATCTTGACGTCGAGCACCGCGACCTCCGGCTCGGTTTGCCGCGCGAGCTCGACCGCCTCTTCCCCGTCGCGCGCCTCGGCGCAGACCTCGAACCCCGCCCGTTCGAGCAGGGCCCGCAGGTCGAGCCTGATGATCGTCTCGTCCTCGGCGATGAGGACTCGCATCGCGCTCAGTCTACGAGCGCTCCCTTCCACCGAGGCTTTGCGCACGGCTCGGCTCGACGCGTGGCGCATCTCGCCGAAACGACCGCGACACCTTCACGCCGGGAACACCACCTCGGCGCGCAGGCCGCCGTTCGAGTGCAGGTCGAGCGTCCCGCGCAGCTCGTCGCGCACGAGCGCGCGCACGATCGAGAGACCGGTGCCGCCCGCGTCGTCGCCGATCCCGCTCCCGTCGTCGGCGATCGCGAGCACGACCTCGCCGTCGCGCTGGGCGAGCTCCACCCGGACGGAATCGCCCCCGTGCTCGAGCGCGTTCTGGAGCAGCTCGCTGAAGACAAGTGCCAGCGCGGTCGCCCGGCCGCCCGCCAGAGAGACGTGCGCGAGCTGCGCCTCGACGCGCTTCTCGGCGCCGAGACCCTGGACGAGCATCGCGCGCAGGCGATCGAGCAGCGCGTCGAGGTCGACCTCCTCGTCGCGCCGCTCCGTGAGCACCTCGTGCACCGCGGCAATCGCGAGGATCCGGTTCACGGAGTCCTCGAGCGCCTTGCGCGGGTCGATCCCCTCGGAGCGGGCCTGGAGCCGGAGCAGCGAGGCCACCGTCTGGAGGTTGTTCTTGACCCGGTGATGGATCTCCTGGGCGAGCACCCCACGCATCACGGCGCGCCCGTGCTCGAGCGCGACGGCCGCATGGTGGGCGATCGATGTGAGCAGCGCGCGCTCCTGCTCGGCGAACGGCATGTCCCGGTCGCAGACGAGCTCGCCGATCACGCGACCCTTCCAGCGCAGCGGCAGCCGAATCGCGTGCGTCCCCGCGCGCCCCTCGGGCCAGGCGATGTTCCCGTCTTCGAGCACGAGTGCCGCGCCGGTCGCGCCGACGGCCTCCATCGTCGTCTTCACGATCGCCTCCAGCGACTCTTCGAGGTAGAGCGACTCGGAGACCGCCTCCGAGATCTTCGCCAACGCCTCGAGCTCGGAGACGCGAGCCTGGGCGTCCGCGTAGAGCTTGGCGTGCTCGATCGTCTGGGCGACCTGGGCCGCGATCGCGACGAGCAGATCAATCTCGGCGTCCGAGAACTCGTGCGGCTCGATCGTGCGGACGTTGAGCGCTCCGGCGAGCTTCTCGCGGGCCAAGATGGGGACGGCCAGGATCGATTCGTACTCGTCCTCCGGGAGGTTCGTGAAGGCCTTGAAGCGCTCGTCGAGGTGCGCCTGGGCCGGGAGCATGATCGGCGAGCGCTCGGCCGCGGCCGTGCCCGTAATGCCTTCTCCGGGCTTCATGCGCGGCGTCCGGGTCATTTCCTCGACGCGAGTGCCGTGCGTCGCGCGAAGGATGAGCTCGTCCGCGTGCTCGTCGTAGAGATAGACGAAGCAGGCGTCGGCCTCGAGTGCGTCGGCCACCTTGCTTGCGACGAGTGCGAGCACCTCCTCGAGGTCGAGCGTCGAGTTGACCGCGGCGCTCGTCTCGGTCAGCAGTCGTAGGTGCCGAGCGGATACGTCCACAGCCCGATTCTGCCTTAACAAAACCCTTACGCAGCACGCAGTTTTCCGTCACACGCCGCGGGTAGCTTCAGCGCAATGAGCGTCGCGCGACCTGATTTGCTCCGCACGATCGGCTACCTCGTCGCAGACGCGAAGGGTCGCATCGTCGGCACCGTCGAGGCGCCGATGTACGGCACGGCGCCGGATGTGCCGGATGCGGTGTCCGTCCGCTCGGGCTTTCTCTCACGCCGCCGGAGCCTCGTCCCGGCCGATGCGATCTCCGAGATCGACAGCCGCACCGGCGTAATCGGCCTGAGCGTCGACCGCGACGCAGTTCTTAGCTTTCTTTAGGTCCCGGGCCACGGGCCCGGGACTCGCGCAAAGTGCTACGCACTTTCCGCGACGAAGGGCATGCCTGCCCGAGGAACGACGGCCCTACTTCCCCGCCCATGCCGAGGTTGCGAGGTGCGCACGACCGACGGATATGACGGCGGTTTCCTGACGCGTCGCTGCGTGCCCGTATGCGAGTGGGGCAGTGTTAGCCACACGGCCCGCTCGCAGGAGGGTGCGCAGCGGCGCGAGGCGGCCCGCGGAGGCCGGCTCCGCCGGCCGGGAGCGGGGCGCCGGTCAGGGAAGCGCACTACGACCACGGGCTGCCCCTAGAAGCAGCCCGCAGTCGGCCGTCAGCGGCCCTTGCCACCCGCCAAAGCGGCAAGGACCGGTGAGGTCTCTGATTTTGCCACAGGACCAGTGTTGAGAGGGGCATAATCCGCTCATGGGAAAGATCCGCGAACGAATCAAGGCGTGGCGGCGCAAGCGAGCGGAGCCCCCCACGGACGTGGATACGACCCAGGACTGGAAGACGGTCGGCAAGACCTTCCGTGCCACCGATGCGGTCTTCGACAAGAGCCTGCCGAGCTCACGCGCAGACGAAGGCCGACCGCCGCACTAGAACTTCTGGGCTACAGAACGCTCAGGTAGCGCTCCTGCTCCCAGTCGGTGAGTTGGACGCGGTAGTCGTCCCACTCCTTGTCACACGGGGGAACCCAGGGTTCCCCCGTGAGCCCCCTCCTTCACAGGTTCCCTGTGCCGACGCTGTGTTGGGCTGCGCTCGGGCAAAGCCCGGCTCCGCCCGCGTGAACGCCTCCGCTGGGCCAGCGTCAAAGAACGCCCAGGTAGCGCTCCTGCTCCCAGTCGGTGAGCTGGACGCGGTAGTCGTCCCACTCCTTGCGCTTGAGCTCGACGTAGCGGTCGAAGATGTGCGGCCCCATGGCCTTCCTGGCGAGCTCCGAGTCGGCCAGCGCGTCGATCGCCTCCCCGAGCGTCTCCGGGAGCGACACGATCCCGCGCTCCTTCCGCTGCTCAGCGGTCAGGTGGTAGAGGTTCGTCTCCATCGGGTCCGGCAGCTCGTAGCCCTGCTCGATCCCCTCGAGCCCCGCGTGCAGCAACGCGGCGAACGTCAGGTACGGGTTGCAGGCCGGATCGGGACAGCGGATCTCGGCGCGCGTCGCCTGCTCGTTGCCCGGCTTGTACAGCGGGATGCGGATCAGCGCCGAGCGGTTCCGCCGCGACCAGGCGACGTAGACCGGCGCCTCATAGCCCGGAACGAGCCGCTTGTACGAGTTCACCCACTGCGCGAACACCGCTGAGATCTCACGAGCGTGGCGCAGCTGGCCGGCGATGAACGCCTTGCCCGCCTCGGACAGGTTCCACGCGTCGCCTTCCTCGAAGAAGCTGTTCCGGCCGTCGGTGAACAGCGACTGGTGCGTATGCATCCCCGAGCCGTTCTCGCCGAAGATCGGCTTCGGCATGAACGTCGCGTGGTAGCCGGCCTTCTTCGCGATCTCCTTGACGATCAACCGGTACGTGAGCGTGTGGTCGGCCATCTCGAGCGCGGGCGCGAAGCGCATGTCGATCTCGTGCTGCGACGGCCCCACCTCGTGGTGGACGTACTCGACCGGGATGCCCATGTGCTCGAGCGCGCGGACGGTCTCCTGGCGCAGCTCGCTCGCGGCGTCCAGCGTGGTCATCGCGAAGTAGCCGCCCTCGTCGAGCGTCTCCGTGCCCTCGTCGTCCTTGAAGAGGAAGTACTCGAGCTCGGGGCCGACGTTGAACGTGTCGAAGCCCATGGACTGCATGCGCTCGAGCGCGCGCCGCATGACATAGCGCGGATCGCCCTCGTACGGCTTCCCGTCCGGCGTGACGACGTCGCAGATCATGCGGCCGACCTTCGTCTCGCCTTCCTTCCAGGGCATCAGCCGATAGGTGCCGGGATCCGGGATTGCGACCATGTCCGACTCCTCGATCGCGTTGAAGCCGGTGATCGACGAGCCGTCGAACCCCATCCCGTCGTCGAGGGCGCCCTCGATCTCGCTCGGGGTGACCGCGAACGACTTGAGGTGCCCCTCGAGGTCGGTGAACCAGAGGAGGAGGAACTCGACCCCGTCGTCCTTGATCTGCTTGAGAGCGTCCTTGCGGGCCTCCTCGCTGGAGGTGGCCCTGTTCTTCGACTCGACCTGCTGTGCCATGAGGTTCCTCCCTAGGCGCCGACTCGGCGGCGCCGACCGTGGAGGTCGTGCCGGCTATGCCGGCGCGACCGTCCTTTTTAACGCAAAAAGCCCCGGGCGCGGAAGCTCGCCCGAGGCGCCGTTGCCTCATACCGTCGCACTGTAACACGGTCACGGGCTCGTGGCCGGGAGCTCCTCGAGCTCGGGCTCGCGACCCTCGTGGGCGATCGCGCGGCCGTAGAGCGCGAGCGCGGGAGCGATGACGAGTCCACCTACCGCCAGGGCCGCTCGGATGCCCCAGACGTTGCCGATCGCTCCCAGCACCGGGCCGCCGCCCGCCTGTCCGATTGCATTCGCCTGCCCCGAGATCGAGAGCACGGTCGCGCGAACGCTCGAGTCCTTGATCTGCTCGTTCAGCCAGACCGTGTACAGCGGCCCGGCCAGGTCGCGGGCGAAGAAGACGCCGAGGAGCGATGCGATCGCGAGCCAGGTCGAGCCGGTCAGCGCGAAGACGAGCATCGCCACCATCTCCATCGCGGTCAACGTGAAGAGTGAGCTGGTGACGACACGCCGACCCCTTTGCTCGAAGCGCTTGATCAACCAGCCGGTCGCGACGAACCCGAGCGCGAGGCCGACGAGCCAGAAGATCCCGAACCAGACGACCGGATCGAGGTTGCCGACCCCAGGGAGCCCGACGTCCCGCAGGAAGTGCGCCTCCTTGAGTCGGTCGAACGCCTCGGCCGACATGCCCATGAAGAGCTGGACGCCGACGAGCAGGAGGATCACCGGCGCCGCCCAGGCATAGCGAGCGCCCGTCGCGGCAGTCGTGCGAAGCTCGCCCAGCGCCGACCCACGCTCGCCGCGGGGCTTCCGCCGGAACCCGGTCTCGGGCATGACCAGCAGACAGATGAGCCCGGCCAGGACGGTCAGCGCGCCGCCGACGATCACACCCGCTCGCAGCGAGAAGATCCCGACCCCGACCTGCAGGAACAGGCCCAGAACCGATCCGACGTACCCGATGCGGGCGCCTTTCAGGAAGACGCGCCCGACCTTGTCGGCGCCCACCTCGTCGGCGATCCAGGCCTGCTCGGCGCCACTCGTGAACGTGTACGACAGCCCCCAGAGGCCCCAGAAAGCGATGATCAGCCACGGCGCGTAGACGACGCCGACGAGCATCCAGGTCACGCCCATGCCGACGTAGCCGACGATCAGCGAGAGTCGGCGGCTGTAGGTATCCGCGACGACCCCGGTCGGGATCTCGAACAGGAACACCGCCCCTTCCATCGCCGTGCCCATCAGGACGAGCTGAAGCGGCGAGAGGTGCAGCTCCTGTACGAGGTAGACCGCCATGACCACCCACGTCGGCATGGAGAGCAGGATCTGCAACGCGTAGTAGAGCCGCGTCGCGTTCGCGCGTCTCACGGCCCGTGCTCGAGTGGGAGCGTGGCGGCCATCGTGATCGCGACGTCCCGGTACTCGTAGCCGAGCAGCTCGTTGACGGCGCGCATCGACTCGTTCCCGGTCTGCGTCCAGGTGACGACCTCGCGCAGGCCGGCTTCACGAGCCCAGGCGAGCTCGCGTTGCTTGAGCGCCTTGGCCAGGCCGCGCCGGCGCCACCCGCGGCCGACGACCGTCAGCCCGTCCTCGGCGACGCCCTCGTTGTCGTGCGCCATCAGGCCCGAGTAACCGACGATCTCACGCTCGGCGAGCGCGACGAACGAGCCGGCCGGAAGCGTGGCCTCGTCCTGGAGCCAGTCCTCGAGCGGGATCGAGATCGACCCTTCGAGCGCGAGGTCGGTGTAGCCCTCGTCGCGGGCCAGCGGGTACGCGGCCTCGAGCAGGTCCGGGCGCTCGGCGATGGTCACGACCTCAACGCCCTCGGGGAGCGGGTCGAGCGCGATCTCGTCGTCGAGGGGCCGCACCTGCTCGACCTGGCGATCGCTCTCGGCGAACCCGTAGCGCTCGGCGAACGCCTTCGAGCCCGGATCGATGACCTGCCCGGTGAGCCTGGTCAGGCCGAGCGACTCCACGAACTCGACGAGGGGCTCGAGCAGGGCGGTGCCGACCCCGTGACGCCTGGCGCCGGGATGCACGCGAGGCGCGACGTAGCCGCGCTTCGGATCGTCCGAGCGGCCCCCGAGACCGGCGCCGACGATCTCTCCGTCGAGCTCCGCCACGAGCACCGTCCGGTCGGGGGTCAGCCGCGTCCTGAACTCATCAACGGTCCACGCCGACTCGTTCGGCAGCACGGCTCGCTTGACGCGAATCCAGCCCTGGAGGTCGGCGTCGCTCTCGGCTCGCCGAACCTGAATCATCCCGACCGCTTCAAC
>VAXT01000123.1 GCA_005883245.1 Actinomycetota bacterium
AAGGAGCGCCGCGGGCGGGACGCCTGCCGCTTGCAGGAGGTCGGCCGCCGCCTGGTGCAGGGTGACGAGATAGCTCGCGGCGGCGACCGCGCCCGCGTGGTAGAGCGCACGCTCGGAGTCGTCGAGCGCGAACGGCTCGAGCCCGAGCTCGCGCGCGAGCCAGAAGCCGACGTCCCGGGCCTCGTCGTTCTCCGACGACACCGCGGCATACGCGCCGTCGAGCTGCTCGGGTCCACGCGCGCGCGTGAACGACTGAAGCGGGTGCAGGACGAAGCGCCGCTCGTGGGGATCGAGCGCGGACAGGTGGGTGGCGCCGCTCGTGTGCCCGATCCACGGCCCGACCGGAATCTCGCCGGCCACCTCCGCGATCGCGCGGTCGGGCACGCAGAGCAGGACGAGGTCGGCCTCGTCGTCGCGCAGGTCGAGGCCGCGCTCGCGCAGCCTCGCGGCCACCGCCGAGCCGACTCGTCCCGAGCCGATTATCCGGATCGTTTGCACCACGTGAAGCTCCAGTTCCCTAGTGGATACCGGGCGAATCGAAGTGTACCGCCGAGCGTCCGGATCTATGCCTAAACTCCCCCGGCGATGCCGATCTACGAGTACGTCTGCATGGAGTGCGAGTCGCACTTCGAGGAGCTCGTCCGGAACGGGGAAGCGGTCAGCTGCCCGGACTGTGAGGCCTCGAACGTGCGCAAGCAGTTCTCAGTGTTCGCGACTCACGGCACCGCCGAGCAGCCTTCCTTCGGCGGACCAGCGTCGGGCGGTTGTTGTGGCGGAAGCTGTGGCTGCGGGCACTGACCTAAACGCCTACGCGGCCGAGATCGCCGGCTGCACGCGCTGCCGCCTGGCCGAGGGGCGCACACAGGTCGTCTTCGGCGTGGGCAACCCCGAGGCCGAAGTGATGTTCGTCGGCGAGGCGCCGGGCTTCCACGAGGACAAGCAGGGCTATCCGTTCGTCGGCCAGGCGGGGAAGCTCCTCGACCAGCTTCTCGGCGGGATCGGCATGTCCCGTGCGGACGTGTACGTCGCGAATGTGATCAAATGCCGACCCCCAGGTAATCGCGACCCGATGCCAGACGAGATCGAGGCCTGCGAGAGCCACCTGTTCCGGCAGGTCGATCTGATTGAGCCGAAGCTCGTCGGGACCCTAGGCAACTTTGCGACCAAGCTCCTCTCGGGCAAGCCGACGGGAATCACCCGCGTCCACGGACAGGAGCAGCAGGTCGAGCTCGGCGGGCGGGCGGTGCTGCTGTACCCGCTGTACCACCCGGCCGCGGCCCTCTACACGCCGGCCATGCTGAGCATGCTCCAGGAGGACTTCGCGCGCATCCCCGAGCTGCTCGGCCGCGTGATCGAGCCTGTGCCTGAGCCCGAGCCGCTGCTCGCCGCCGAGCCCGCCGTCCAACTCGGCCTTTTCTAGCCTTTCTTCATGGCCGAGCTCGAGCTTGCCGAGTATGACCCTGCCTGGGCGGAGCGCTTCGAAGTCGAGGCCGCTCTGATCGAAGGCGCCTTCGGCGAGGCCGCGCGCCAGATCGAGCATGTCGGGAGCACGTCGGTTCCAGGCCTCGCGGGCAAGCCGACCGTGGACATCGCGGTCGGAGTGGACAGACTCGACGTCGTGTCCTTGTACGTCGGGCCCATGACGACTGGGGGCTTCGTATATCAACCGGACGAGGACCGGCCCTGGGAACGACGGTTCGTCAAGGGCGATCGGTTCCCCCGGGAAGTGATCGTGCACGTCGTCGAGTGGCAGGGACGGAAATGGCACGACTTCATCCGCTTCCGCGACGCGCTTCGCCAGGACCAGAGCCTGGCCGCGGAGTACGAGAACCTGAAACGTCACCTGCTCGCACGCGGTCGTTGGTACAGGGGAGTCGACAAGCAGGACTTGATCGACAAGGTGCTCGCGGGATGAGCGAACAACACGAGTTGTCTTCGCCCGAAGAGACCGAACGCATCGCCGCGGAGCTCGCCGCCGAGCTCGAGCCGGGCGACGTCGTCACCGTCTCGGGAGACCTCGGGTCCGGCAAGACCACGTTCGTCCGTGGCGCGTGCCGAGCGCTCGGGGTCCAGGGACACGTGACGAGCCCCACGTTCACCGTTGGCCATCGGTACCGTGGAGACGTCGATGTCTCTCACCTCGACCTGTACCGCTTCCAGAGCGTCTCGCCGGCAGAGTGGGGCGATCTCGAGCCGTATTTCGACGGAGCCGTGTGCTTCGTCGAATGGCCCGAAGCGGCCGGGGACGAGCTGCCCGCGCCACGCTTTCGCGTGCAACTTCGCCACGCCGGCGGGGATCGAAGGATGATCGAGATCGAACGTGCTGACCCTCGCGTTTGACACCGCGACGAACGTGGCCACGAGTGCGCTGCTCGAGGACGGAGATCTGCTCGGGGAGCGGGCGGGGACGCCCAAACGACTGCTCGAGGACGTCGACGAGCTCCTGACGAGCGCCGATGCCGAGCCCGGCGAGCTGGAACGGATCGTCGTCGGCATCGGGCCCGGGAGCTTCACGAGCCTGCGCATGGGCCTCGCCGCGAGCCGGACGCTGGCCTTCGCGCTCGACGCGCAGGTGGCCGGCGTCTCGACCCTCGAGGCCCTGGCCGCAGGCGCGCCGGCCGCGCTCCCGGTGATCGACGCCCGCCGGCGCGAGGTCTTCACGCTGATCGACGGCGAACCGGTCGCAACGCCGCCCGCGGAGCTTGGTACGGGTCTCTTACAAGGACGAACCTGCGTCGGAGACGGCGCCGTTCGGTACCGCGACGTGCTCGAGGCCGCCGGGGCTCGGGTTCCGCCCGACGACAGCGAGCTGCACATCCCGCGGGCGAGCGTGCACGCCCGGCTCGCGCGCGAGTTCGGGCCGGCCGAGCTCGTGGAGCCGATCTACGTCAGGGTCCCCGACGCGGACCGGACGAGGAAATGATCATCGAGCTCCGCAAGCTCAAGCTCCGCGACCTGAGCGCAATCGAGGAGATCGAGCGCGCCTCGTATCCGACGCCGTGGTCGCGCTCCATGTTCGCCGGCGAGCTGGCGAAGCCGTCGTCGATCTGCCTCGGCGCCGTCGACGGCGAGCGCGACGAGCTCGTCGGCTACCTGATCATCTCCCGGTACGTCGACGCCTGGCACGTGATGAACATCGCGGTCGCGCCGGCGCACAGGCGGAAGGGGATCGCGCGCGCTCTCATGGAGCGCCTGTTCGAGATCACGGCACGCGACGCGAGGCGCGGCTACACGCTCGAGGTGCGCGTCTCCAACGACGCGGCGATCCGCCTCTACGAGGCGCTCGGCTTTCGCGCGAGAGGAATTCGCCGGGGCTACTACACGGACAACCGGGAAGACGCGCTGATCATGTGGCGCGACCCGGTGCGCGAGCCCGCGAGCGCCTGATGCCCTCCTCGTCGGCACGCGAGAGGCAGATGGCGGGCGGAGCCGGGCTTTGCCCGAGCGCAGCCCACGTGGCAGCCTCGAGCGAGGATTGTGCAAAGGAGGGGGCTCACGGGGGAACCACGGGTTCCCCCGTGCCAGACCCCGTGCGCGAGCCGGCAAGCGCTTGATCCTCGGGCTCGAGACGTCCTGCGACGAGACCGCCGCTGCGGTCGTCACGGACAGCGGCGAGATCCTCGCCAACGTCGTCTCCTCGCAGGCCGAGCTGCACGCGAAGTACGGCGGTGTCGTTCCCGAGGTCGCCTCGCGCCGCCACCTCGAGCTCGTGACGCCGGTGCTGCGCGAAGCACTCGACGAGGCCGGCGTCGGCCTCGACCGGGTGGAGCGCATCGCCGTCACCCAGGGGCCGGGGCTGATCGGTGCGCTGCTGGTGGGGCTCTCGGCGGCGAAGGCGCTCGCGTGGGCGCGCCGGCTGCCCCTCGCGCCGGTCAACCACCTGCACGGTCATGTCGCCTCGTTGTTCTTGCGGCCCGACCCCCTCGAACCGCCGTTCCTGTGCCTCCTCGCGAGCGGCGGCCACACGCTGCTCCTCGACGTGCAGGAGCACGGAGGCTTCGCCGTCCTCGGGACGACGCTCGACGACGCCGCCGGCGAGGCGTTCGACAAGGGTGCGAGGCTGCTCGGCCTCGGCTATCCGGGCGGCGCGGCGATCGATCGGCTGGCACGAGAGGGCGACCCCGAGGCGTTCGCATTCCCGATCGCCCGCGTTCCGGGCCTCGACTTCTCCTTCTCGGGGCTCAAGACCGCGCTCCTGTACAAGGTGCGCGAGCTTGGGGCCAACGAGCTGGAGCGGCGCCGCGCGGACCTCGCCGCCTCGTATCAGCGGGCGATCGTCGGCGCCCTCGTCGAGCGGGCGGAAGTCGCAGCGGAGCAGATCGGGGCCGGCCGGATCGCCGTCGTCGGAGGCGTGGCGGCGAACTCCGAGCTGCGCGCCGCGCTTCCCGGCGCCGCGCTCGCGCCGCTCGAGCTCTGCACCGACAACGCGGCGATGATCGCCTCCGCGGGGAGGTACGTCGAGGTAATCCCGTTCGCTCGTTATCTTGCACTGGATGCGTATGCGTCTACGGCGGCGTGAAGCCCCGCAGCTGGGCCTGCTCGCGGCCCTCGTGGCGGCGGCGACGCTCATCTCGGTTGCGGCCGGAGCAGGGAGCGTCGGACACGAGCAGGACGACCTCGCGGCCTCCGCGTGGCGAGGGCTCGTCGGCAGTCCGCGCGGGCAGGTCGCCGTCGGTCAGCGCGTCATCGTCGTCCTGAACAGCCCGTCGCTCGCCGACCAGATGGCGGCGGCCGGTGGACAGGCGACGGAGGCGCAACAACGGCGGTGGACCGCAGCAGCGCTCGCCGCGGACAACCTCCTGATCGCGAGGCTCGCCCAGGAGGGAGTGCTGGTGCGCCCGGAGCATCGGTATGCGCGCGTCCTCACCGGCTTCTCGGCGCCGCTCGACCCGCGCGCGGTCTCGTTCCTCGAACGAGCGCCCGAGGTCGCCGGCGTCTACCCCGTCCGCGTCACGTATCCGGCCTCGGTCTCCGCGAGCCTGATCGAGAAGGGCTCGACGCTAACCACCCGTACGTCCTCGGCCAGGTGTCCAGCGGGTACGACGTGGTCGGGAACACCCAGGACGCGAGCGCCCGCTCCAGCCCGGAGGATCCGACTCGGCTCGAGCGCCACGGCACGCAGATGACCGGCCTGCTCGTGGGCTCGGAGGGGCCGGGGAAGATGAGCGGCGTCGCCCCCGGAGCGACCGTGCTCCCGCTCCGCGTCGCAGGCTGGCAGCGCGAGGCGAGCGGGCGCTGGGCGGTCTTCGGCCGCACCGACCAGCTGCTGGCGGGCCTCGAGCGAGCCGTCGACCCGAACCAGGATGGGGTCGCGCTGGACGCGGCCCGGATTGCGCTCGTGGGGGTCACCGAGCCGTTCGCCGCTTTCGAGGACAGCCCCTCCGCCAGGGGCATCGCGGGAGCGCTTCGGCTCGACACGCTCGTCGTGGCCCCGGCCGGCAACGACGGCCTCGCCGGTCCCGGGTACGGAAGCATCTCCGGGCCCGGTGGTTCGCGCGCGGCGCTGACCGTGGGCGCGGCCGACCTGCGGGACTCTGCCGCTTCGGTGCGCCTCGTGTGCCGCGTCGGCCTCGGCACCCTCTTCGACCGGCGCGTTCCACTGGCAGGCGCCGTGGCCCCGAGCTCGGACCAGACGCTTCCGCTGAGCCTTCCCGGGCTCGGGCCGGCAGAGCTCACGCAGGGCGCGCCGCCCAGTCTGGACGAGTTCTTCACGAAGGACGGCCTGAGCCTCGTGGCCGGACGGGCGGCACTCGGACGGGGTGATCGTCCCGGTCGTCGGCGTGCCGTCGGCGGTCGGAGCGCGGCTGGGCGAGGAGCTCGCCGACGGGCGCACGGTGCTCGTGTCGATCGGCAGGGCGAGCTCGGAGACGAGCCCGGCGGCAGGCGGCGTCGCGCCGTTCTCGTCCCGCGGGCTGGCGTTCGACGGATTCGTGAAGCCGGACCTCGTCGCGCCGGGCGTCGGGCTGCTGACCGCGGATCCGGGCAAGGCGGAGGACGGATCGGCCAGGTACTCGAGCATCAGCGGCACGAGCGCGGCGTCGGCGATCGTTGCCGGCTCGGCGGCGCTCCTTGCCCAGTCCCGGCCCGATCTCGACGCATCAGCCCTCAAGGGCCTGCTCGCCGGCTCCGCGAGGCTCCTGCCGCGCGAATCGGTCGCCGCGCAAGGGGCCGGGCTCCTCGACATCGGGGCGACCTCGGCCGGAGAGGTCGCGGCGCTCCCGACCACGCTCAGCTTCGGCCGGGCGACGACGCGCTCGGGCTGGCACGCAATCCGCAAGCTCGTGCTGCGCAACTTTTCCTCCCGCCGGCTCAGGGTCGAGCTCGCAACCGACCGGCGCGACCGGGGCGGCGCCCGAGCGCTCGTGTTCGCCTTCGCGCCGTCACAGGTTCGGATCAGGCCGCACGGAATCGCGACCGTCTACGTCGCCGTGCGCGCGCTGGCGCCGATGGGCGATCCGGTCGAGGGGCTGTTCACGATCCGGCCTGAAGGCAGCAACGCGATTCATGTCCCCTGGCTGATCACGGTGCGTCCGCGCCATGACGAGCTGCTCTCGTCGATCCGGCTCTCGAGCCGCTCCTTCGAACCGTCCGACAACGCGCCGGCGGTCCTCTCGTTCCAGGCGGGCCGGATCGCGTCCGGCGGCCAGCTGGAACCGGTCTCGCTGCTCGTTCTCCGCCTGCGCGGAAGCGACGGCAAGAGCCTCGGCATCCTCGCGCAGCTCCGCGATCTCCTCCCGGGAAGGTTCGCGTTCGGCCTGACCGGGCGCGACGCGAACGGCGACACGCTCGAGCCCGGCAGATACCGGCTCCTCCTGACGGCGTACCCGACCGGACAGGGCTCGTCGAGCGAGGCCGTGGTCCCGTTCACGATTCGGTAACCGGCGCGCGTCGGCTTATACTCGCCGCCGGAACTTTCGTCATTTGCAGCCGATTCAAGGAGTGACCTCGTGAGCACCGTTGCGGCACCCGTCTCCCACCTCCGCGAGAACCCGTTCGAGATCGCCCAGCAGCAGCTCCATCGGGTCGCTGACACCTTCAAGATCGATCCGAACCTGATTTCCGTTCTCCAGCAGTGCAAGAAGGCCGTCGTCGTGTCTGTGCCCGTGGTCATGGACGACGGAACCGTCCACGCCTTCGAGGGCTACCGGGTGACCCACAACATCGCCCGCGGCCCGTCGAAGGGCGGCATCCGCTACCACCCGGACGTCACGCTCGACGAGGTCAAGTCGCTCGCGATGTGGATGACCTGGAAGTGCGCGCTGATGAACATCCCGTTCGGCGGCGCGAAAGGCGGGATCGCCTGCAACCCGAAGCAGCTCTCGCGGACCGAGCTCCAGAAGATGACCCGCCGCTACACGTCGGAGATCATCAACGAGATCGGGCCGGAGAAGGACATCCCGGCTCCTGACGTCGGGACGGACGGACGCGTGATGGCCTGGATCTTCGACACGTACTCGATGAACAAGGGCCACTCGGTGCTCGGCGTCGTCACCGGGAAGCCGCTGAACATCGGCGGCTCGCTCGGGCGGCTCGAGGCGACTGCCCGCGGGGCGCTGTACATCATCCGCGAGGCCGTCCGGAAGCAGGGGGCGACGATCGCCGGCCAGCGCGTTGCCGTCGAGGGCTTCGGCAACGTCGGCATGTACCTTGCGCGCTTCCTCGCCCAGGAGGGCGCGACGGTACTGGCCGTCTCCGACTCGTCCGGAGGCGTCTACAACTCCAACGGCATCGACGTCGAGACCGCGATCGCGCACAAGCAGGAGACCGGCTCGCTCGACGGCCTCAAGGACGCCGAGAGGATCACAGACGAGGAGCTGCTCCTCCTCGAGTGCGACGTCCTCGCTCCATGCGCGCTCGAGCAGGTGATCACCTCCGACAACGCGGACAAGGTCAAGGCGAAGATCATCTGCGAGGGCGCCAACGGCCCGACCACTCCGACCGCCGACGAGATCCTCGAGGACCGCGGTGTGCTCGTCCTCCCGGACGTGCTCGCGAACGCGGGCGGCGTCGTCGTCTCCTACTTCGAGTGGGTGCAAGGCCTCCAGGAGTACTTCTGGAAGGAGGACGAGGTGAACGCGCGGCTGAACGACATCTCGACCCGCGCCTTCAACGAGACGTGGGCGACGCGCGAGAGCCGCGGCACCAGCATGCGCATGGCCGCGTACGGGCTGGCCGTGAACCGCGTGGCCGAAGCGACGACGACCCGCGGCCTGTACCCGTAGTCCAGGTTCGGCTCTACGGCTCGGAGGGGTGTCACCTCTGCGGGCGTGCGCGCGAGACCGTCACGGCGCTCCGGGACGAGCTCGGCTTCGAGCTCGAGGAGGTCCTGATCGACGGCGATCCCGACCTCGAGGCTCGCTACCGCGAGCTGCTCCCGGTCGTCGAGATCGACGGCGAGCAGGCATTCGTCTACTTCGTGCAGCCGGATGCCCTGCGCCGGCGGCTCGCACAAGCGGGCTCCTGAGAGCGGACTTTGTGACACCCCGACGCAAGAAGGGGTGCGGAAATGCAAGAATCCTTGTGTGGTGTTACAAGCTCCGCCTCAGACCGCGCCGACCGACCGCCTCACCGTTGGAGTCGCGGCCCGGCTCAGCCGCTACCTCCAGGTTCTGACCCAGGCGAAGAAGATGGGCAAGGCGCGGATCTCGTCCCAGGAGATCTCGGACTACACGAACATCAACGCCACTCAGATCCGCCGTGACTTGTCCGCGTTCGGGAAGTTCGGCAAGCGCGGAGTGGGCTACAACATCGACAGCCTGCTCGGCGAGATCCGCAAGATCCTGCGGACGCAGGGCCAGCACAACATCCTCCTCGTCGGGGCGGGCCGGCTGGGCGAGGCGATCGTCAGCTCGCCGATCTTCGCCGAGCACGGGATCCACATTGCCGCGATCGTCGACACGGACCCGGAGAAGGTCGGGCGCCATGTCGGCGACATCGGCGTCAGCGACTACGGCGAGCTCGGCGACCTCGTTCGCGACAAGAACATCATCGTCGGCGTGCTGGCGGTGCCCGCGACGAGCGCGCAGCAGGCCGCTGAGGATCTCGTCGACTCGGGCGTGAAGATCATCTTCAACTACTCCGAGGCGCTGCTCGACGTCCCCTCCGACGTCGCGGTGCACACGTCGAACCCGGCCGTAGACCTGCTCTACGCGCTCTACTTCCACCTGACCTAGCGAGCCATGTCCTGGGACCTGGTCCCGGGACGTGTCCCGATCGGCCACGGCCTGGGACCAGGTCCCGGGACACGGCCGATGTGAAGATGTCCGCGATGCGGATTTTGCTCTGGCACGGGTACCTCCTCGGCGGGACCGGGTCGAACGTCTACACGCGCTCGCTCGCGCGCGAGTGGAGTCGCGCCGGCCACGACGTGACCGTCTTCGCGCAGGAGCCCCGGCCCGAGGAGTACGACCTCGGCGGGGCGTCCGTCGTTCGCCCGGACATCGGCGGGCTCCTTCCGGTCTTCGTGCTGGACAGGTACGAGGGGATGGAGGCGCGGCTCGTCCAGGATCTGACTGCGGACGAGCGCGAGCGTTACGTGGCCGCCAACGCGGACGCGCTCAGGGCTCACCTGCCCGCCGATCTCGTGTTCGCGAATCACGTCGTGCTCGGTGGGCCCGTGGCGGCCGCGGCTGGCGCTCCGTACGCGGTCAAAGCGCACGGCTCCGAGCTCGAGTACTCCATGCGCGGGAACGGGAAGCTGTCGAACTGGGGACGAGAGTCGCTTGTCGGCGCCGAGGCCGTCTTCGTCGGGTCCGAGCACATCCGGGAAGTGCTCGAGGACGTCGTCGGCCACGTCGACCGCGTGTACGTCGTCCCGCCCGGCGTCGACATCGACGAGTTCGTTCCACTCCAGCGCCAGGAGGCGCTGCGCGGCCTGATCGACGAGAGCCGGGCCGACCCTCCGAACCCGGGCAACGCGAACGAGCGCCTACCGGACGAGGGAAACGCCGAGCGGCTGGAGGCGTTCCTCGCAGAAGACGAGCCGACGGTCCTCTACTTCGGCAAGCTCCTGCGCAACAAGGGGGTGCATGTGCTGTTCGACGCGCTCCGCGAGGTCGACGCCCGCGCAGTCGTCGTCGGCTTCGGCGACTACCGCGAGGAACTGGAGCGAACCGCACCCCCGCGCACGCTCTTCACCGGCCCGCTGGAGCACCGGCATCTCGCGAAGCTGATCCCGCTGGCCCACGTCACGGTCGTGCCGTCGATCTTTCCCGAGGCGTTCGGAATGGTCGCCGCCGAGGCCGCCGCGGCCGGATCGCTTCCCCTCGTCACGAACCACTCCGGCCTCGCCGAGATCGCGGCCGGGGTCTCCGCCGAATACCCGGAGCCCTACCACGACCTGACGAGCTTCGAGACGGGCGATTCCGCCGAGCTGGCGGAGAAGCTGCGGAGGCTGCTCGCCCTCGAACCCGAGGAACGCGCCAGGCTCCAGGAGGCGGCACGGCGGGCCGTTGTCGAGCGCTGGAGCTGGGCGGGCGTCGCGCGGCGGCTGCTCGAACCCTTGGACTAGTGGTCGCGGCCGTGGGCATGTTCCCGCCTGGCCGTTCGGAAACCAAGCAGTCCAAGGACGCAGGGAGGGCTCATACGAGTACGTATGGGCCCGACTGAGGACGCCGGAATGCGCCGCGTTTCCGGGCGGCCAGCGGACAAGCCTGCCTGCGGTCGCGACCACTATCCTCTCGCCGTGGCCGACGAGCGCGTCCTGAGTGGCGACGAGCAGCTGCGGCTCGGCCGCGAGCAGTACGAGTCCACGACGGACTTCACGGTCGCGGTCGAGGAGGAGTTCGCGATCCTCGACCCGCCGACGCTCTCGCTCACCGACGGCTTCGAGCAGCTCCAGGCGGCCGCGAAGGGCACCGAGCTGGAGCCGCATCTCGTCGGCGAGCTGATCGCGTCCGAGGTCGAGGTGCGCACTGGTCGCTGCGAGACCTTCGCCGATGCTGCCGCAACCGTCCCGAGACGCCGCGCCCAGCTCCGGGAACTCGTCGACGGGCTCGGCTTCACGCTCGGCGGAACCGGCGCGCACCCGTGGAGCCCGTGGCAGAAGCAGCGCATCATCGACACGCCGCACTACCGGGTGCGGGACGAGCTGCTCCGCTACGTCGTCTGGCGCAACAACACGTTCGGCATTCACGTGCACGTCGCGATCAACGGGGCCGACCGCGCCGTTCGCGTCTGCGACGCCCTGCGCACCTACCTCCCCGAGCTGCTCGCGCTCTCGGCGAGCTCCCCGTTCCTCGAGCATGTGAACACCGGCCTCCACTCGGTGCGCACGGAGATCTTCACGAAGTTCTTCCCGCGCTGCGGCATCCCGGACGTCTACGGCGGGTGGGACACCTTCGAGGAGTACGTCCGCTTTCTCTTCGCCACGGGCTCGATCCACGAGCACACGGAGATGTGGTGGTCCGTGCGCCCGCACCTCGCGTTCCCGACCGTCGAGATCCGCATCTGCGATGCCCAGCCGCTGGAGGACGAGGCGATCTCACTGGCGGCGTTCGCGTACTCGCTGACTGCGCGAATTGCGCGTGCGCTCGACGAGGGCGAGGAGCTGCTCCATCCGCCGCACCGCGAGATCGAGGAGAACTTCTGGCGCGCGATCCGCTGGGGGCTGTCCGGCGAGCTGATCGACCTCGCGACCCACGAGGCGCGGCCCGCGCGAGCGGCGATCGAGGATCTGATCGAGTGGGTACGGCCGGTCGCCGAGGAGCTCGGAGCGGCCGAGTACCTCGCCGTGCCGGGGGCAAATGCGGCCGAGCGGCAGATCGGGCGCTTCGAGGAACGAGCCACGCTGGAGGAGATCTACGCGGAGCAGGTGCGACCTGAGGCGCCGCTTGCGGCGCCGCCTTCAGGAGGCGCGGGCTCAGCCCGTGCCTCCGTCGGAACTGACCAGTCGACTCAGTCGAGTCCGCCACAACCGCAGCAGGGAGCCGTCGGTGGGTGAGCAGGAAGGCGAGATCTCTCCGGAGGAGCTGCTCGAGCACATCCGGCAGATGAAGGTGTCGGACGTATTGCTCTCGATTCTCCCGACGATCGCCCAGCTCGGTTACGCGAAGCTCGAGCCGGACGGCCGCGACCTCGAGCAGGCCAGGCTCGCGATCGAGTCGCTGCGCGCGCTCATGCCTGTGCTTGCCGGCTCGGTGCCCGAGGAGGTGCTGCACGACTTCGAGCAGGCGACCGCGAACCTTCAGCTCGCCTACGCGCAGGCGGTCGATGAGGAAGCAAGCTAGGAGCGGGCCCAGACCACGGCGGCTACCGGGAGCCCCGCCGCGAGCAGGACCGCGAGCGCGATCCAGCCGATCATGTTGTCGCTCGAGCCGCTGCTCTCAACGGGAGTTGCTGCAGTTGGGCGCCGTGCGGTGGCGTAGACGTACGTCGTCGAGCTGTGGCCGGTTGTGTCTGGGCTCGCGAGAAACTGGTCGTACTGGCGCTCTCGCGCGTACGTCAGCTCAAGTCCGATCGTTCCTGCGAGCCGGGTGCGCGCCGTCTGATCGGCGGTCACGTTGTCGGGGACGGCTGCCGTTCGCACCGTGAACGTAACCGCGGGTCGGTCGGTTCCCGGGACAGTTACGCGTAGCGACGGCCGGCGAATGCCATCCAGCAATCCGGAGAACCGCCTCGGACCCGCTCCCGCATCGACGACTCCGGTAACTCGTAGCGGGGCCGCGACCATCATCTCGATCGGGGTCTGGCGGCCGCGCAATTCAACGTTCAGACCTTCAGCGGAGACGTTTCGTTTGATGGCAGAACGTATTCGGCCGAGGACCTGCGCGAGGCTCGTCGGCTCGACGTTCCCGGTGTACGAGGACGCCTCCACACCGGTGATGTTCTCGATGACGACCGTGGTTCGGCCAGCTCGGGACTCGAGGTGGGTCTTGACGGGAAGGAAGGGCGCGCTGTCGTCGATCCGCAGGTCGGCCCGAGAAGAGAGGACCCGTCGACCGGGCGAGAAGCCTTGCCAGAGGATCTGATTCGTTCGCTGACCCGGCTGCGACTGCGTTCCCGGACCGGGTACCACCGAGACGACTGGCGCGGCGATCGCAAACACGTAATCACCGAGACGGTTGAGACGCACCGTCTGGATGCCCGTCACCGAATTCGGCGTGCCGTCGACGTCCATGCCCACGAGAACGCGCTCCCGATTCGACACGCGCCGGAAAAAGCGAGGCGAGATCGGCAGCGGGCCGGCGACCTTGGGCGCGAGCGGGGGCGTCTGCGGGAGCACCTGGGGCGGCCAGGGCAGCGAGACCGTGCGTGCCCGGACCGCGGCAGGTGCCGCGAGCGCGGCCGCGCAGAGCCCGACGACGAGCGCCCGCCGGCTCAGCGCCGCTGCTCGATCGGAACGAGCGTTGCCGATAGCGGATCGTCCTTGACGGGCTTGTAGGTCATGTCCTCGAACTTCGCGAAGTAGACGTCGTCGTCGACGACGCCTTCGTGGTTGCGCTCGTTGAAGCCGCGCTGGTCGCCGTTCGCTCCCGCGACCGAGACCTGGTTGAGCGCGGCCAACACCTTCTTGCGGTCCGAGACCCCGCCTGCGCGCTGGATCGCCGCCGCGAGCACGTTCACGAAGTCGTACGAGTACATCGCGTAGTCGGGCGGCTGCACGACCTGCGCGCCGTTGGACGTCTTCACGCCCACCAGTTGCACGCCGAAGCGGTTCTCCAGGTCGCGCTGGAACGCGAGGAACGGGCCGGCGCCGACCTCGGCCGTCGGGCGGCCGGACGCGAACGTGAGCCCGTTCACCCATTCGGGATGGTTGGCGAGCTGCTGACGCACGAGCGGGTCCTCCCCGGTCGGCGGCGTGAAGACCGGAACCTTCCAGCCTGACGAGCGCGCGGCCGAGAGGACGCCCGCGATCGTCGTCGGCTGCGCCCAGACGAGGAGCCCGGTTGCACCTGCGCGGCGGGCCCGGAGCACCTGCGGCGCGAGGTCGGGCGAATCGGCCGGCACCGTCAGTTTGACGGCCACCGACTCCGGGTTCTGCGAGAAGGCCTCGTCGAGTGCCTTCGCGCCCTCCTGGCCGTACGACGAGTCGTCGGTGATCAGCGCCACCTTCAGCTTCTTCGGGATGACGTACTCGGCGAGCCGGTATGAGATCCCGTGGTCGGTCGGCGCGACGCGGAAGACGTTCGGCCGCTTCGCCGCGTCGACGAGGCCCTCGCCGCCCTGGTACGTGACGGCGAGCGGGATGTCCTTGTCGCGCGCGATCTGCCAGGAGGCGTCGACGCCGGTGCCCTCGTCGACGATCGCCGCCGCGCCGTCGGCGATCGCCTTGCGGACGTTGCGCACGGCGATGCTCGGTGACAGGCCCGTGTCGTAGCGCCTGATCCGGAAGCGGTACTTGACACCGTTCACCTCGACGGAGGCCTTCGAGGCGGCAAGCTCGGCGCCGTCCGCGATCGTCTGG
>VAXT01000124.1 GCA_005883245.1 Actinomycetota bacterium
CGCGGGGGCTGGAGCCGTCGCTGCTCGAGGATCAGAGCGTCGAGTACGGCTTCTTGCTCCACGACATCGGGAAGATCGGGATCCCGGACAAGATCCTGCAGAAGAAGGGGTCGCTGTCGCCGTCGGAGCGCCGGCTGCTCGAGACGCACACGGTGCTCGGGGAGCAGCTGTTGAGCGGCGTTGCGCTGCTGCACGGGCAGGGGCTCGAGATCGTGCGGCACCACCACGAGCGGTGGGACGGCGCCGGCTACCCGGACGGGATCGGCGAGGCGGAGATTTCGCTCGGCGCGCGCGTGTTCGCGGTGGCCGATGCGCTGGACGCGATGACGAGCGACCGCCCGTACCGGCGCGCGGGCACGTGGGCGCACGCGGCGGCCGAGATCACCCGCGAGGGCGGTCACCAGTTCGACCCGCAGGTCGTCGAGGTCTTCCGCGAGCGCAACCAGCGCTTGCGGCGAATCCACTACGAGCTGGCCGCCACCTAGCCCAGCAGAACCTGTCCGGTGCCTGGCACTTGGACACGGCCATTCGGTACGGTCCTCGGGCGTGGCGATCGAATCTGAGCAGCAGTCGCAGGCCGAGGACTTCTCGGCCGTCGAGCTGGCGCTCGCGACTCGCAACCACGGCTTTCCGCTCGAGTCGCTGCGCTACGACCTGACGCCGATCGGGCTGCACTACCTCCTGATCCACTTCGACATCCCGCTGGTCGACGCCTCGACGTGGCGGCTCGAGATCGGCGGCGAGGTCGGACGTCCGCTTTCGCTCTCGCTCGAAGAGCTCATGAACCGCCCCAGGACGAGCGTCGCCTGCACGCTCGAGTGCGCCGGCAACGGACGCGCGCGCCTCTCGCCACGGCCGCTCAGCCAGCCATGGCTCGAGGAGGCGATCGGCAACGCCGAGTGGACGGGCACGCCCCTCGCGTCACTGCTCGAAGAAGCGGAAGTCGGGAGCGACGCCGTCGAAGTGCTCTTCACAGGCCTCGACCGGGGCTTCCAGGGAGACGTCGAGCACCTCTACGAGCGCAGCCTGCCGCTCGACGAGGCCCTCAGGCCCGAGATGCTGCTGGCCTACGAGATCAACGGCCAGCCGCTGCCCCCGCAGCACGGCTTCCCGCTCCGCCTCATCGTCCCGGGTTGGTACGGCATGAGCCACGTCAAGTGGCTCGACCGGATCACGCTCATCACCGAGCCGTTCGAGGGCTACCAGCAGGCGAAGCAGTACCGGACGAAGCTGACCGAGGACGACCCGGGCGAGCCCGTGACGAGGATCCAGCCGCGCTCGCTGCTCGTCCCGCCGGGCATCCCGGACTTCCCCGAACGCCACCGTTTCCTCTCGCCCGGGCCGTGCCTCCTCGAAGGGCGAGCCTGGTCGGGCTGGGCGCCCATCACGCGAGTCGAGGTGAGCGTCGACGGCGGCGAGAGCTGGCAGGACGCCGAGCTCGGCGAATCGACCGGAGACTACGGCTGGCGACGCTGGACCTACGACTGGGACGCAGCACCGGGCGAGCACGAGCTCTGCTCACGAGCCACCGACGGCGACGGGAACACCCAGCCGCTCCGGGCCGCGTGGAACACCGGCGGCTATGTGAACAACGCCGTCCAGCGCGTGCCGGTCACAGTCCAACCGTGAGCTGAACGCGACCCTCGGTGATCTCCCCAACGTCTTCGGCGGGGACGTATCGCGACTCCGCGAGCAGCCCCGTGGCAACGTTCAGTCCGCGGAAGATGTCCAGCTCTGGGTCGCCGACCACCTCGTCCACCGTGCCGACGTTCTGACCATCCGCCCCGACGACCTCCCAACCTGGCTCGATCAGGAGCCAGGAGACGGGATCGCTCACACCGAGCGCCCTTCGACGTACCAGACCGGGCCCTGCGTCGCGACGGGCTCGGTGTCCGAGAGCACGCGCAGGATGCTGAGCTCGCCGCGGATCCCCTCCTCGTCGACCCGCTGGAGGCAGCGCCGCGTCATCGCCGGCGACGCGCCGTAGCCGAAGCTCTGTGCGACCCTGAACCGGAAGCCGGGCGTGCCCCCGTAGCGCGCCGGGTTGACGGGCGCCATCAGCAGCGCCGCCCTCTCCAACCAGTCGCTCGAGACGAGCTCCACCTCCGCGTAGAGGTCGCTCCAGTCGGGGGGCAGCGCGGCGACCGCTGCATCCCACGAGGCGACGAGCGTCGGCCTGCTGATCTCCGGTTCGGCCTCGACCTCGTCCGCGCCGACGAGCTCGAGCTCGCCGCGGATTCCCTCCGCGTCGATACGGGCGAGGAGGCTGCGAATCGCGTTCGGCGACGGCCCCGCACCGCGCCGGGCCGCATAGAACCGGATCACCTTGCCGCGTCGGCCCGGGTTGGCGGGCCCGAGGAGCGCAGCGGCGCGTGCGCAATCGCCTTCTTCCGGGATCGTCAGGCGCAGGCGCGTCGTCCCCCAGGCGTCGGGAAGGCGCTGCTCCAGCTCCTGCCAATCACCGGCGAGACTCATCGGCCCGAGCGTACACTGCAATCCCGTGGCGAAGGTCGAGAAGAAGGGGTCGGTCTCGGAGGAGCTGCTGCGGGAGTTCTTCCGCGAAATGCTGCTCATCCGCCGGTTCGAGGAGAAGGTGGAGGAGCGCTTCCGCGCAGGCGAGCTGCCGGGGTTCCTGCACGTCGCGATCGGCCAGGAGGCGTGCGCGGTCGGCGTCTGCCGGGCGCTCGAGGAGGGCGACGTGATCGCCTCCACGCACCGCGCCCACGGGCACACGCTCGCGAAGGGGACGCATCCGAACGAGGTCATGGCCGAGCTCTACGGGAAGCTCGAAGGCACCTCGCACGGCTACGGCGGCTCGATGCACCTCTACGACGTCGAGCGCGGGAATCTCGGGGCGAACGCGGTGGTCGGCGGCGGTCTGCCTGCGACGGTCGGCGCGGCGCTCGCGTTCAAGATGCGCGACGAGCCGCGCGTCGCGGTCGCATTCTTCGGCGACGGCGCGACGAACATCGGAACCTTCCACGAGTCGCTCAACCTCGCTCAGCTCTGGCAGGTGCCGGCGGTCTTCGTCTGCGAGAACAACCACTGGGCCGAGTCGACGCCCGCGAAGCAGCAGCTGCCGATCGAGGACCTCACCGAGCGCGCCGCCGCCTACGGCATGCCGGCAATGCATGTCGACGGCCAGGAGATCGAGGAGGTGTACGCAAGCGCTGTCGCAGCGCTCGACCACGCGCGCGGGGGCCGCGGCCCGGTCTTCCTGCTCCTTGAGACGTACCGCCTCACGGGTCACTACGTCGGCGACCCGCAGGTCTACCGGCCGAAGGGCGAGCTCCAGGAGCTGCGCGAGACGCAGGACCCGATCACGAAGCTGCGCGAGAAGCTCGAGCTCTCCGACGAGGAGTTCGAGCAGGCCGACCGCGAGGCGCACGAGCTCGTCGAGGCGTCCGTCGAGTTCGCCAAGGCGGGCACCGACCCGAGGCCCGAGGACGCGCTGAAGAACCTCTATGCCTAGGCCAACGCGGACCTGTCCTCGGACCTGGTCCCGAGCCATGGCCGAAGCGGCCGTGTCCTGGGACCAGGTCCCGGGACATGGGTGGAGGGGACATGCCTGAGCTGAGTTACCGAGAGGCGGTTCGCGACGCGCTCTCGCAGGCGATGCGCCGGGACGGCGACGTCTTCATCATGGGCGAGGACATCGCCGAGATGGGCGGCTCGATGGGCGTCACGCAGGGGATGCTCGACGAGTTCGGCCCCGAGCGCGTGCGGAACACGCCGATCTCTGAGATGGCGCTCGTCGGAACCGCGATCGGCGCCGCGATCCAGGGCATGCGGCCCGTGGCCGAGGTCATGTACGAGGACTTCCTGACGCTCGCCGCCGAGCAGATCGTCAACCAGGCGGCTAAGCACCGGTACATGTCCGGAGGGCAGCTGAAGGTGCCCTTGACCATCCGCACCCAGGGCGGAGCGGGCTGGTCACCCGGCGCACAGCACGCGCAGCAGCTCGAGGCGTGGTTCGTGCACATTCCCGGGCTCAAGGTCCTGTTCCCCTCGACCCCGACCGACGTCCGCGGGCTGCTCTGGTCGGCGATCTACGACGACAACCCGGTCGTCTTCTTCGAGCACCGGACGCTGTACGGGCTCAAGGAGGACGTGCCCGACGAGCTGGAGCCGATCCCGATCGGCAAGGCGCGCGTGCACCGCGACGGCGAGGACGTGACCGTGATTGCGACCGGACGGCTCGTCCACGAGTCGCTGGCTGCCGCCGGGCAGGCCGAGGAGGATGGCGTCTCGGTCGAGGTCGTCGATCCGCGCACGCTGCAGCCGCTGGACGAAGAGACGATCGTCGACTCGGTCAAGAAGACGAACCGCGCGGTCGTCGCGCACGAGGCCGTGACGCGGATGGGCTTCGGGGCCGAGGTCGCGGCGGTCATCCAGCACCAGGCGTTCGACTGGCTCGATGCCCCGGTCGAGCGCGTGGGGGCGAAGTTCGTGCCGCTCCCGTTCGCTCCGGTGATGGAGGAGTTCGTCGTCCCGCACCAGGCCGAGGTCTACGAGGCGATCATGCGCACGGTGGGCAGGAATGGCGACTGACGTCAGCCTTCCACGGCTCGGGCAGGGCATGGAGGCCGGGACGATCGTCCGCTGGCTCAAGTCGGAAGGGGACACGGTCGAGAAGGGCGAGCCGCTCTACGAGCTCGACACGGACAAGGTCACGCAGGAGGTCGAGGCGGACTCGAGCGGCGTCCTGCTGAAGATCCTCGCGGGCGAGGGCGAGGAGATCGAGGTCGGCAAGCGGATCGCGGTCATCGGCGAGGAGGGCGAGGAGGTCGAGGAAGAGGCCCCCGTCGAGGTCGACCAGGACGCGCAGGAGGAAGGCTCTCCCGCACCGGCCCGCGAGGAGGAACGGGAGCGGGGCCGGGAGGCCGCGAAGGAAGAGGAGCGGGCGGCGAGCGAGACGGCTCGCGCGGACGGCCGGATTAAGGCGTCGCCGCTCGCCCGTCGCATCGCACGCGAGCGCGGCATCGAGCTCGCGAGCCTGACCGGGACCGGGCCGGAGGGACGGATCGTGGCCGAGGACGTCGAGCGCGCCGCAACCGCGCCAGCGCACGCGACCGTCGGCGCTGCGCCCCTCGAGGCTGAGATCGTCCCGCTCACCTCGCTCCGCAAGACGATCGCGCGCAGGCTGACCGAGGCCTGGCAAGCACCAGCGTTCCAGATCTCGATGTCTGCGGACATGACCCGCGCCCAGGAGCTCCGCGAGCGGCTGCGCGACCAGGGCGTGACCGTGACCGACGTCCTGACGAAGCTGTCCGCCATCGCGCTTCTCCGCCACCGCGAGGTCAATGCCCAGTTCGCCGACGACGAGCTGCGGATCTTCCCCAGCGCGCACATCGGCCTGGCCGTCGCCACCGAACGGGGCCTGATCGTGCCCGTCCAACGCGACGTCGAGCGCAAGTCGCTTGTCCAGATCGCATCCGAGCGCAAGGAGATCGTCCACCGCACGCGCGAGGGCAAGCTCTCGCAGGAGGACCTCGAAGGCGGGACGTTCACGATCTCGAACCTCGGCATGTACGGCGTGGAGATCTTCACAGCCGTCCTCAACCCGCCGCAGGCCGCGATCCTCGCGGTGGGTGCGATCGAGGAGCGCCCGGTCGTCGAGCACGGAGACTTCGTCGCCCGCCCGCTGATCGCCATGACGCTGACGTGCGACCACCGGGCCGTCGACGGCGCGAAAGCCGCCGAGTTCCTCCGCGAGCTGAAGATGCTGCTCGAGGAGCCCGGCCTGGCGCTGTGATTTTTCGGCACAGCCGAAAAAGTAAGCGCCGCGTTGCGGCGCGAACCGCAGGTGTGGGCCTTCGGATTCATGGGTCATTCTGAGATGCGGATCTGGTACCGCGTCCGAGACCTCGACACGGCGCGAGCGTTCTACACCGGCAAGCTGGGCTTCACGGCGACCGACGCCGACGGGTGGGTGGAGCTCGAGCGCGGCGACATGCGGATCGCGCTCACCGAAGGCGAGCCGGTTCCCGAGGGGCCTGTCGCGAGCGTCGACGTCGAGAACGTAAAGGCCGAGGCCGATCGCCTGCGCACCGAGCAGGTCGAGATCGGGACCGTCGTCGAGCTGCACAACGAGGTTCGGATCGTCGACGTCTACGACCCGGACGGGAATCGTCTCCAGCTCGTCGAGGAGCTCCGAGCAGACTAGAAGTCGAAGTCGCGGCCGGCGAGCCGCTCGCCGCGCTGCCAGTACGTATCCGGGTGGCGGACGTCCAGCAGCAGGTCGACATGGCCGAGCGCGGTGAACCCGAGCGAGTGGAAGAAGTCGATCGCGTGCGAGTTCCGCGCGACCGGGCTCGCCTTGAGCTGGTCGACACCTTCCGCGCGCGCCGCCTCCACCGCCGTTTCCACGAGCGAACGGCCGATCCCTTGCCCCCGCGCGTCGAACGAGACGACGACCGGCTCGATCTCACCCTGCCTCCCGCGAAGGATCAGGCCGACGAAGCCGATCACCGACCCGTCGCGCTCCGCGACCCACTTGTGTGCGCCGGCGAACTCGTCGACGTACGCGTCGAAGCCCGATCCCGGGTCGTCGCCGCCGATCGACGGATCGTCGTACAGCGCGCGGTGCGACCGCGTCAGCTCGGCCCAGAGCCCGCGGCACGCGGACGTGTCCTGCTCCTCGAACGGGCGGATCGTCACCGGGCTCGACACGATCCGACACTACATAGACTCACGGAGATGATCCGTCCGGGCACGCCGCAGGACGCCCGCTTCCTCCGCGACATGCTGCGGCACGCCTACTACTGGCGCTCGGGCGGGGACGAGGACGAGAGCGGGCTGCACCCGATGCGCTACGTCGAGAACTGGGGACGGCCCGGCGACGCGGCCGTGATCGCGCTCGACGAGGGCTTTCCCGTCGGCGCGGCCTGGTATCGGACGTTCAAGCAGTCCGCACCCGGCTATGGGTTCGTCGACGAGCAGACGCCGGAGCTCTCGATCGCCGTCGTTCCCAGCCGCCGCGGCCATGGGTTCGGCGGCGAGCTGATGGACGCGCTCCTCGCGCGCGCCCGCGCGGAGGGGTACAAGACGATCAGCCTCAGCGTCGCATCGGACAGTCCCGCAGTGCACCTCTACGAGCGGTACGGCTTCGAGAAAGTCGACGAGCGCGACGGCGCATGGACGATGCGCGCGGAGTTCTAGGCCCGCTAGGCCTTTTCCCTGCACAGCCCTATAGTTGAAGGCCCGGGGGGAGAGAGGGGCCGCTGGTGAGAGGACGATTGGCCGTATGCGCCGCCCTGCTCGGGCTCGTGCCTCTGCTGGGCGCGACCGAAGTGGCGGCCGCCGCGCCGGGCACGGCTCCGCTTCCGGTGAGCGCCCCCGCGATCAGCGGGGCCCCGAACAAGGGCAGCACGTTGACGTGCTCGACCGGCGAGTGGGAGGGAAGCCCGACCGCGTTCGCGTGGCAGTGGAGCCGCGACGGAGTCGCCGTCGAGGGCTCGATCGCGGCCGCCTACGTCGTCTCCGGGATCGACGTCGACACCACTCTGAGCTGCGCGGTGACTGCGACGAACGAGCTCGGGAGCACGACAGCCTCCTCGGCCGGGGTCGCAATCGTCCGCATCGCCACGTCGATCCTGCGGCGCACGCTTCGAACGCAGGAACTGCCGACGGTTCGGTTCGAGGGGCGGCTCGTCACGACGCTGCCTGCGGGCGCGGGCATGCTCGTGCTCTTTCAGCGCCGGGGCGGCCGCATGGTGCGCGTGGCGAGGGCGGAGCCGGCTCCGAACGGCCACTTCCTCTTCAGCGAGACGACCTGGGGGATGGTCCCCGGAACCTACGCGGCCGCCGTCAGGTTCGTCCCGCACGACCCGGAGCTGTATGACGCGGTCGCGATGCCGGTGACGGTCAAGATCGTCTCGCCGCCGACATACCCGTTTGCGCGGAGCCGACTCGAGCGGAGGCCGAGCCTCTTCGACCAGCTCTCGCCCTTCTGGGCCGACGGCTCGAGCTGCTCGGTCGGCTGCCGGCCGGCGGGCGGCATCGGAGGCTGGCCGCTGAAGCCGTTTCACGAGCAGCACCCCCTTCGCGCGGGGATCAACGAGCGGCGGGCCTCGGGATTCCACCTCGGCATCGACATCCAGGCCGTGGGAATGACCCACGTCTATGCGATCCAGCCGGGCCGCGCGCATATCATCCAGGCCCGCGGCGGAGACGTGCGCGTGCAGATCGGTGGCTTCATCTACTGGCACGTGCGGGGGCTCTCGATGCGCGAGGGCGAGTACATCCCCGCATACAGCCGCGCCCTCGGGATCGTCATGCCGAACGCCCGCCATCTTCATCTCTCCGAGGTGGACGGATCCGGCCGCTATCTCAACCCGCTGCGGCCCCACGGCCGCGTGCTCGCGCCGTGGGCGGACGACGAGCCGCCTGTGATCGGCCGGCCCCAGGTGTCGGGCGACGGGACCGTCACCGTCTCGGCCTTCGACCCGCAGTCCTACGTGACGATGACGGGCTACCAGACGCCGGTGCTCGCGCCGGCCGCACTCGCCTATCGGCTCTTCGAGCCCAGCGGCCACCCGATCGGCCCGCTCCAGTGGGCGCTGCGCGGCTCCCACGTGCTCCCGAATGACCTCCAGGGTGCGGTCTACACGCCCGACGCTCACGCACCCGGGTACCTCTGCTTCGCGTTCCACGTCATCTGCGTGGCGCACTGGCGCTACCACCTCGCCGGCGGGCTCGCGCCCAGGCTGCCGGCGCTCGGGCGCCGCCACCGGCTGACCGTGTATGCCTGGGACTGGGCGGGCAACACGACCGCGCGCGACCTGTGGCTCTCGCGCTAGCCCGGACGCGGCGCCTCCGCGGGTAGGATCGGCGCATGGACTGCGACGTTGCCGTCCTCG
>VAXT01000125.1 GCA_005883245.1 Actinomycetota bacterium
ATCGCGGAGGAGATGATCACCCTCGGGCGGCGCGGCGACCTCGCCGCGCGGCGGCACGCCCTTGCGTTCCTGCGCTCGAACGACGTCGTGACCATGCTCTTCTCGGACGTGGCTCCGCGCTTCGTCGACCGGCCGGGCGGCTACACGCGGATCGTGAAGCTGGGGCCGCGCTTCGGCGACTCGGCCGAGATGGCGTACCTCGAGCTTGTCGACTTCGTCCCGCCTGCGCCGAAGCCGAAGCGCATCCGTCAGCCGGAACTCGAGGAGCTCGAGGAAGAGCCGGCCGCGGTTCCGGGCGTTACCGGCTAGAGGCGCGACTCGAGCAGGACGAACACGGGCGTCGGGATGTCGTCCGGGTTCGGATCGACCGTGACCTCGGCTTCGGCCGGGGCCATGTCGCGCAGGCGGCTCGCGAGCTCGTGCGCGTGCTCTTCCGTTGCGATGTCTACGGTCACGTAGCGCCAGCGGCGGTGCACGCTCAAGCCTTCGCCCTGTAGGAGCTCTTCGAGCTTCTCGGCTTCGCTCCGGGACGGCATGTCGATCTTGACGAGCCAGTCGTAGGTGCCTTCGCGGCGCTCCGTCTCCTCGCGCCGCTCGAGCTCTTCGCGCTCCTCCTCGTCCGTGCGCGGGAGCGGGATCGAGGCGTCTAGCCACTCTTCCTCGAGTGGGTGCCAGCGGGTGACCGTGATGTCCGCGCTCAGATCGTCGGCAGCGACGAGCTCGCGCGCGACGAGCTCCGCCTCGACGAGCTCCGCCTGATGCGCTCCGGCCGCGTCGCCCGCGTAGAGGAAGACGTGCGGGCCGTCCCGGGTGACGACGATGCGGTGGCCGAGCCGCTTGCGCGCTTCGTCGTCGAGGTCATGCGCGCGGAAGCGCTCGCCGAGGCCGAAGCCGTGGGCCTCGTCGGCGAGGTCGATCTCCACGCGCCATTCGTCTTCCTGCACGGCATTGGATGTTAATTGCCCCGCCCAGCAATGCATGCCGGCCTCTGGCCCGCGATCACGCGGCGCCAGAGCCCACCCTCCTCCTCACCAAGGTCTACGGACCTTGGCTCGTCGGAGTGCGACCTCTGGCTTGGTGCTCGCGACCCAGAGACTCGACGGCATTACTGGGCGGGGCAATATGCGCCCATGCGCCTCAAGCTGACGCTGGAGTACGACGGGTCGCGCTTCCGCGGTTGGGCCGCACAGCCGAGTCTGCGCACGGTGGAGGGCGTCGTGCGGGAGGCGCTCGGGTGGGTGTACGGATCGTTCGAGCGGGTGGCGGTTGCGGGGCGGACGGACACAGGTGTGCATGCGCTGGCGCAGGTCGTGAGCGTGGACGTGGAGGGTGGGCCACCCGTGGGGCGGGCGGCTCGGGCGCTGAACGCGACGTTGCCGGACGACGTGTCGGTGGTCGCGGCCGAGGAGGTCGAGCCCGACTTCCACGCACGGCACTCGGCTCGAGCGTGCAGTTACCGCTACCGGATCTGGCGGAGGGAGACGCCGTCGCCCTTCGAGCAGACGCGCAGCTACTGGTATCCGCACGGGCTCGACTACCGCGCGCTCGCGGAAAGCGCGGATCTCCTGATCGGCCGGCACGACTTCCGGGCGTTCACGCCGATGGAGACGCAGCACGAGGTGTTCACGTGCGAGGTGCGTTCCGCCGCGGCAGTGCTCCTGGAAGGCGCCCCGCGCGACGCCGCCGGCCCAACCGCCCCCGCGCACGGCCTCTACCTCGAGCGCGTCGAGTACTGATCGGGCGGACCTCGTGGGACCGAGCACCCGCAAGCTGGCTTCGTCCTGAGTTCCGTGACGCTTTCTTAACGGGGTCTGACCCCGTGAGTCTTAACAGGGTCTGACCCCGTGAGTGGCACGACGGGCTAGAACCGGTACGAGTGCTGGCGGCTGAGGAAGAAGCCGTGGCCGCTCCGGTTCTTGCACCGAAGCCCTGAAGTGCTCGATTTGCAGGCGAAAGGACCTCCGCGCCATGTCTGGCCGTAGCGCACGACCCGCGCGCCCGGCGAGAGGACCGTGTCCCCGGCGCAGACCTTCTGCGCGCGGCCGGTCGGGCCGACCTGATAGCCGCCCGTCCAGTCGACGGTGCAGCCCTTCGGCTTCGACGGCGGCGGTTTGAGGCCGGACCGGATGTCGCAGCGCAGGTACGCGGGTGAGCTCGAGTAAAGGCAGCCGATGTTGTGCGACGGGGTCTGGAAGAAGACGAACTTCGCCGAAGCGGAGGCGGGCAGGAGCAGTGCCAGCAGGATCGCGAGCCGGGTCACGGGGCGACGCTAGCATCACTCTCCGATGGCGACCAAGACCGTCGACAAGCGTGTCGAGGAGCTGCGCGAACAACTCGATCACCACCTCTACCGCTACCACGTGCTCGACGACCCCGAGATCTCGGACGCCGAGTACGATCGGCTCTTCGACGAGCTGAAGGCGCTCGAGGACGAGCATCCGGAGCTGATCGCTCCCGACTCGCCGACGCAGCGAGTCGGCGCTCCAGTCAGCGGACGTTTCCAGAAGGTCCAGCACCTGACGCCGATGGGCTCGCTCGAGAAGGTCACGACCGACGAGGCGCTCGAGAAGTGGGCCGGCGACGTGCGCAAGCGGCTCGAGTCCGATGAGCCGGTCGCGTTCGTGACCGAGCCTAAGATTGACGGGCTCGCGATCAACCTCACCTACGAGGGCGGGCAGCTCGCGCGCGGTGCGACGCGCGGCGACGGCTACCAGGGCGAGGACGTGACCGTGAACCTGCGCACGATCCCGTCGATCCCGCTCAAGATGCGCGGCGACGGCCTGCCCCCGGTCGCCGAGGTGCGCGGCGAGGTGTACATGCCCATCTCCGGCTTCCGCGAGCTGAACGAGCGCGTGGCGGAGCTGGGCCAGAAGCTCGCGCCGAACCCGAGGAACGCCGCCGCCGGCTCGCTCCGCCAGAAGGACTCGTCGATCACGGCTTCCCGCCCGCTCGCGGTCTGGATGTACGGCCTCGGCGCCGCAGAGGAACTCGGGCTCGCCACCCACTGGGAGGCGCTCGAATGGCTTCGCGAACACGGCTTTCGCACGAACCCGTTCTCCGAGCGCCACGACTCGATCGAATCGGTCGCCGAGGTGTGCCGCCTCTGGGAAACGAAGCGCATCGAGCTCGACTACGAGATCGACGGGATCGTGATCAAGGTCGACTCGTACGACCAGCAGCGCCGTCTGAGCGAGCTTCACGGGCGCCCGCGCTGGGCGCGCGCGTACAAGTGGGCGCCGATGACCGCGCAGACGAAACTCCTGCAAATCCACATTAGAGTGGGGCGGACCGGAGCGCTCAATCCGTGGGCGCAGCTCGAGCCCGTCGAGGTCGGAGGCGTCACAGTCTCGAACGCGACGTTGCACAACGAGGACGACATCAATCGCAAGGACATCCGCGTCGGCGACACGGTGATCGTCCAGCGCGCCGGCGACGTGATCCCGCAAGTCGTCGGGCCCGTGCTCCCGCACGCGAAGGGCTCGCGCCGCTTCCGGATGCCGAAGAACTGCCCCCTCTGCGGCGCCGAGATCGTCCGGCCCGCGGGCGAGGCGATGCACCGGTGCCCGAATCCGAAGTGCGAGTCGCGCGGCCTCGAGACGCTGATCAACTGGGTCTGGGACATCGACGGCGTGGGGGAGCAGGCAATTCGCAGGTTGTGGCGAGAGGGGATCGTCACCTCGCTGCCCGACCTCTACCGGCTGACGAAGGAGCAGCTGATGGAGCTCGACGGCTACGCGGAGATCTCCGCCGGCAATGCCGTCTCTGCAATCGAGCAGTCGAAGCAGACGATGACGTTCCATCGAGTCCTGGCCGGGCTGAACATTCCGGACACTGGCTGGGTGACCGCTCGGAACCTCGCGGCGCACTTCGGCTCGATCGACAAGCTCATGCAGGCGACCCAGGAGGAGATCCAGGAAGCCGAAGGGATCGGGCCGGGTCGAGCGGAGGGGATCGCGGAGTGGTTCTCGGACGAGGAGAACCTGAAGCTCGTCCGGGAGCTGCGCGACCTCGGCCTGCGCTTCGAGACCGGAGACGAGCTGAAGCCGGTCGAGGGCCCGCTCTCAGGGCAGACGTACGTGATCACGGGAACGCTCGAGTCGTTCACGCGCGACGAGGCGGCGCAGGCGCTCGAGGCGAAGGGCGCCAAGGTCTCGAACTCGGTCTCGAAGAAGACCGCGGGGTTGATCGTCGGCGAGGAGCCGGGCTCGAAGCTGAAGAAGGCCCAGGACGCGGGCGTGCCGGTTCTCGACGAAAAGGCCCTGCAACGCCTACTTGCGGGGTCGTGAGATTCGATCGTGTCGACCGATCAGTTCCGACGGATCGAGGGCAAAGCCCGCGATCCTGAAGGCGGCATCGCAAGCGACGCCTTCTTATCTGGCTAACACCGTCGCGAATTGATCCTGGGCGCGCCGTGCCCAGTAGATCGACATCCCCGGCCCGTTCTGGATCACGGAGAACGCGTAGCGGCGCCGCGCGTAGCCGGACAAGGCAGACGCCTCGTTCAGCGTCCCCGTCTTCGCGCGCACGCGCCCCGCGGCCACGGTCCCGCGCATCCGGGAGTCGAGCGTGCCGCTCCGGCCGGCGACGGGCAGCGCGTCGATCAGGAGCTCGCGCAGGTCCTCGTCGAGCCAGCTGGAGCGGAGCATCCCGACGACGGCCTCGGTCGTGAGACGGTCGAGACGGGACAGGCCGGAGCCGTCGACGATCCGCACTCCAGTCAACGGGATCTGCTGCTCCTGAAGCAGCTGGAGCACCGCCTGCGCGCCGGCCGCGGTCGTCCCCTGGAGGCCGACGCCGGCGCCGAGTTGCTTGAGGAGCATCTCGGCCGTGAAGTTGTCGCTCTCGTGGTCCATGAAGCGCAGGACGAGCGTGAGCGGCACCGACTCGATCGTCGCGAGCGGAACCGCGGAGGCGTCGGCGGTGCCGGTGAGCGCACGGCCCGCGACGGAGATGCCGGCTCTCAGGAGCGCCGCCCGGAACGAGAGGGCGGCCGCGAGCGCGGGTTGACGCGTCGCATGGCCCTTGTAGCGGCCGCGGTCGACCGTCAGCGCGGAAAGAGCGGGCGACTCGTTGAGGAAGAAGTACGACTTCCAGCCCGGACCCATGCGCTTGGCGTCGAAGAACGACTCGTCCCCGACCACGTGCCCGGTCACGCGTCTGATCCCCTGGGAGCGGAGCTGCGACGCCAGCGAGAGCAGGTCGAGCGTGGACAGGGTCGGGTCGCCGTAGCCCTTGAGCACGACGTCGCCGCGCCAGAGCGTCCCCTCGAGCTCGCCCTCTCCGAGGACGTCGGTCGAGAAGCGGAAGCTCGGCCCGAGTGCGAGCAGAGACGCGTACGTGACTGCGAGCTTCTCGTTCGAGGCGGGGATCAGCGGGAGGCGCAAGTTCCGCGCGTAGACCGGCCTTCCGGTCGCGAGGTCGACCGCCAGCGCGGACGTCCGCGCCTTGGACACGTGCGGAACGGCAAGGGCCCGCGAGAGCTTGCGCGCGAGCGGCGTCTGGCCCGCGGCGGCGGCCGGCGACGGCGCGAGCAGGAGGACCGCGAGAGCGACGGCCGCGAGTCTGGGCATCGCGACATTGTTGAGACGCGTTCCGCATCGCGTCAAGGATCTAGGACCCGAGGCGCGCCAAGATGGGTCGCCCGGCCCATAGCCCTCGGACAATCGGCCTGCAAATAATCGGCTCTTGGTGGCCGACGACCGGGAACTCCTGGAGCGTATCCAGGCGCTCGCCGACGCGATGGCCGAAGGTCCGGCGCTTCCTCGCAGCAAGATGGAACCGATCGTGACCGAGGGCTATGCGCGCGCGCTCGAGCTCGACGCGGAGTGTCTCCGCATCGAGCGTCGCATCGACGAGCTGACCGAGGACACGGCTGCGGGACGGGAGGTCGCGCGCGGCGAGCTTTCGCAGCTGCTCAGGCACCTGCACGAGACGAGCCGCCAGAGCGCGGAGCTCCGCGCCCTGCTTGCGCCGCTACGCAAGGTCGTGTCGCGGGCCGCGTAATCGAAGAAAGTCCGGCTCGCGCTGCGCGCGAGCCATGACGACTTCTTCGAATTTGGTCGCACGGCCGAGCCGTCGTGAGCGGAGTCGAGCAAAGCCCGCCTCCGCGGCCTAGCGCTCAGCTATTGGTTCGAGGGCGATTCTCGATCGCCGCGCTGTACTGCGCCGTGTGCAACTCCAAGTCCGCGATCGATGCCGCGCGCTCGTGAAGCCACCCCGCGATCCCGTCTTCGGCCCACCAGTTGGGGTTGGAATGCGCGACGTCGCGCCACACTGTCTTCTCGCCCTCTTTCTCGATCACCGCCGTAATCGCTCCGCAATAGATGTCGGCGCATTCCGGACACACGTAAATTGCAACCCGGCCGTCTGGGTCCGGCGGGTCCGCGAGCAGTAGCCGCTGAGCGGAGCGCTCATCCACTTCGGGAGCAAGCCACAATCCGTCGCTCACGCCAAGCGAAGCTGAGCTGCATGGAGATCCTTCAGACGATTCCGCTGCGGACGGCGTAGACGGCGGCCTGGATGCGGTTCTCGATCTGCAGCTTCATCAGGATGTTCGAGATGTGGTTCTTGACCGTCTTCGGGCTGATGTGCAGCGCGGCCGCGATCTGGGAGTTGTCCTTCCCGTTCGCGATCAGGCGCAGCACCTCGAGCTCGCGCTCGGAGAGCTCGGCGCGGATCGTCTCGGCGCCCTGGTCGAGCGTGACGGCGCGCATCCGCTGAAGCACTTTCGCCGCGATCGGCGGTGAGATCAGCGATTCGCCGACCGCGGCCGACGTGATGCCGCGGATCAGCTCCTGGATCGACGAGTCCTTGACGAGGTACCCGCACGCGCCCGCCACGATCGCGTCCATCACGTCCTCGTCCTCGTCGGAGATCGTGAGGACGACGACACGGGTCAGCGGCGCAAACGACGTGATCTCGCGTGTCGCCTCGACCCCGGTCATCCCGGGCATGTTCAGGTCCATCACGACCACGTCCGGAGCGACCTCGCGCACGGAGCGGACAGCCTCATAACCATTGGCCGCCTCACCGACCACCTGGACGCCTTGCTCCTCGAGGAGGTTCCGCAGCCCGGTGCGAAACAGGTCGTGGTCGTCGACGAGGAGCACGCGCAGCGCGTCACCGTCTTTCTTGGCCTTCTCGTCGGCCGTTTGTGTCATGCGCGAGGCCCCCTGCTCCGGGTTGCTCAGTGCAGCGTCACGGTAACGGTTCTGCTACCCCAGGCGAGCGCTTCGGCCTGTGTCGGGAACCAGAGGTCGATGTGCGCGCCTGCGATAGCGCCGCCTGTATCAGCCGCGACGCCCTCGCCGTAGCCGGGGATCGTCATCTTCGTTCCGAGCGCGATCACGCTCGGGTCGACCGCGACGATCCCGTAGCCGACCGGGACTCCGCTCGACGTGTAGCCGGCGAGCGAGTAGCCGGTCGCGAGCACGGTCAGCGTGCGTCCGCTCTGGCTCGTGCCGGGCGCGGGTGCGGCCGCAAGCTCGCGCGCCCGCGACTCGAGCGTCGAGATCTCGGCCGAGTTCGCACTGCGTGTCGTCCGTAGGGAAGCGAGGGTGGCCGTCTGCTCGCGCTCGGCCGCCTCGAGCGCGGAAACGGTGGCCGCGGTCGCAGCTTCGGTCTCCCTGGCCTGTGCCTCCTCGGTCGCCAGGCGTCGGGTCGCCGCCAGCAGATGGTCTCGCGCGTGCTTGGCCGCGTCGATCACTCTTTGGTCGAGACCCGCGACTCGGTGCAGGTTCTCGATCCCATTGATCGCGTCGTCGACCGAGGTCGCGCCGACGAGCACCGCCATCGGGTCGGTCGGGCCCTGCTCGTAGAGGAGGCGCAGCCGTTCCGCCAGCCGTCGCTGCGAGATCTTGACCGTGCGGCGCGCCAGCCGCAGGCTTCGCTCGGACTCGGCGCGGCGCGCAGAGATCGCTTCCGAGCGCGCCCTGAACCGCACGAGCGCGGCGCGAGTCTGCTCGAGACGTGTCGAAAGCGTGACCGAGCTGAGCCAAGTTGCCTTCGCCCGGCCGGCGAGCGCCGAATTCTCGTTTCGGAGCTCCTGAGCCCGCTCCTGAAGCCGCACCGGCGGCCCGGCGCCGATCGCAGCGGGTAGCTGCAAGGCGGCCAGAATGGCCACAAATGCGGCTACGAGCCCAGCTCGAAGCCCCGTACCTGGCTCTCCCACGGCGCGGAACCCTAACACCTGAGGGCCGGCCCGGCCGTAGCCCGACTTCGTCGCAGGCCGCACTGTCTCTAGGCACCGCTCTCCGTTTGCGGTCATCCGGAAGGGTTGTTAAGGTGCCGTGCTCGTGACGTACCGGCCCCCTTCCGGTGCGCCCGTCGTGGCCGGGACACGTGCGTTCTCCGGCGTTCGCATGCGGCAGGCGCGACTAGCCCTCATCGGCGTCGCCGCGGCCCTCGTGGCTGCTTCGCCGTCCTTTGCCGATCCCGGCTCGGGTTCGGTCTCCTCGAAGCAGGCCGAGGCGCAAAGCGTGATGTCCCAGATCCAGGGCCTCGACGCCAACCTCGAGCGCGCCGTCGACGCGTACAACCTCGCGAACGAGAGGCTCGCCGGGATCGAGAGCGACCTGCGCACGAACAAGGCCGAGCTGAAGCTCGCGAAAGCGAACCTCCGGCACGCGCAGCGCATGCTCAGCGCCCATCTCGTCGCGCTCTACACGTCAGGGGGCCAGGACACGGGGCTCGAGGTCCTGCTCGGAGCGACCTCGATGGACGACCTGATCAACCGGCTCGACACGATGAACCGGGTCTCGGATCAGAGCACCGAGGTCCTCAAGCAGGTCAAGATCTTCCGCGCCAAGGTGAAGCGCGAGCGCGAGCGGCTCCAGACGGCACACGTTCAGCAGGCGAAGCTCGTGGCGGAGCGCTCCGCGGAGAAAGCCTCGATCGAGGGCCAGCTCGCGTCGCGGCAGCAGCTCTTGTCCTCGATCAAGAGCGAGATCAGCCAGATGCGGGCTGCGGAGCAAGCCCGGCAGGCCGAGCTCGCGGCACAGGCCCGGGCCCGGCTGGCATCGACCGGCGCGACGGTTCTCGACGCAAGCGCCGGCACGGTCGCCTCGACGCAGCCCGCGCCTGTCTACGCGCCGCCGCCTTCCAAGTACGGCGGCGTCGTCGGGATCGCGATGCAGTACCTCGGGACGCCGTACGTCTGGGGTGGCGCCAGCCCGTCGGGGTTCGACTGCTCCGGGTTCGTGATGTACGTCTTCAACCAGATCGGCGTGTCGCTTCCGCACAACGCAGCTGCGCAGTACGGCTACGGGATGCCCGTCTCACGCGACCAGCTCCAGCCCGGCGACCTCGTCTTCTTCAACGGGCTCGGCCACGTGGGGATCTACATCGGCGGCGGTCAGTTCATTCACTCGCCGCACACCGGAGACGTGGTCAAGATCTCGAGCCTGAGCGGCTGGTATTCGTCGACCTGGGTCGGCGCTCGGCGGCTATAACGCCCGCATCGCCCACGCGCACGCTGAGCAGCAATCGCTGAACCGCCTCGCCGCGTCCGCGACGACGCACTGTCTAACGGGATGCGCTTTCGGCGAGGTGCTCGGGCTGGCGATCGCGACCGTCCTGGGCTGGAGCAACCTTCCGAGCATCCTGCTCGCGGTAGTCCTGGCCTTCTTCTTCGGCTACTCCTTCACTGCAGTTCCGCTGCTTCGTGCCGGCCTCACGCTTCGAACCGTGATCGCGCTCGCTCTGGCCGCGGACACCTTCTCGATCGTCGTGATGGAGATCGTCGACAACGCGATCGTGCTCGCCGTCCCGGGTGCCATGGACGCGGGCCTCGGCGACGCCCTCTTCTGGGGAAGCCTCGCCTTCGCGCTGGCCGTGGCATGGGTCGCCGCCTTCCCAGTCAATCGCTGGCTCATCGCACGCGGACGCGGCCACGCCGTCGTCCACACACATCACGGTCACTAGTCCGTGTAGAGACCTTTCAACTGGTCGGCGAAGTGCTCCTCGACGACGCGGCGCTTGAGCTTGAGCGTCGGTGTGACCTCGTTCTGCTCGGGGGAGAAGTCCCGGTCGAGGATCTCGAAGCGTCGTACGTGCTCGAAGTGCGCCAAGTGCTCGTTGATCCGCTCGACCGCCTCCGCGACGAGCGCATGCACGTCCTGGCTGCCGTCCAGCTTGGCGACTTCGTCCTGGTCGAGCGTGATCAGCGCGACGAGGTATGGGCGCCGGTCGCCGACGACCAGCGCCTGTGAGACCCAGGGGATGCC
>VAXT01000126.1 GCA_005883245.1 Actinomycetota bacterium
GCTCGACGTCCTCTCGCGCGGCCTCGAGGTCGCGCTGACGGCGGTAGCACCGTGAGCGGTAGGCGAGGATGTTCGACCGAAGGAAGTCGCTCGGCAGCCCCGATCCCTCGGCGATCGCGTAGGCCTCGTTGAAGAGACCGATCGCGGTCGAATTGCTCGAAAGCTTGTGTCGGCAAACACCGAGGCGGAAGAGAATCTCGGCGCGGTCGAGTTCGGAGAACGGCTCGTGCTGGGTGACGGTGCGCGCGCGTGTGAGCAGGTCGAGCGCCTCGCGGAGCTCGCCCATGTGCATGCGCGACCAGGCCTCGCCCGAGAGGAGACGAGCCTCGAGCTCGGCGGCGCCCGTCGCGGCCACGTCCGGACGGATCTGCTCGAACTCGGCGACGGCCTCTTCGTACCGATGCGCTTCGGCGAGCGCCTCTGCGCGCGTCAGCGTTGCCTCGACCCGTCCGCGCTCGTCCGTCGAGACGCCGTTCGCCAGGTAGCCGGGGTCGACGTCGAGCCTGCTCGCGAGCCACGCGATCGTGTCGCCGGTCGGGCGGGTCTTGCCACGCTCGATCTGGCTGACGTACTCCTTGGAGAAGCGGTCGCCCGCGAGCTCGCTCTGAGTCAGGCCTGCCGCCATCCGGAGCTGCCGCAGGCGTTCGCCGAGCCGAAGGGCTGCGGGCCGCGCTGCTTGCGCGACGGAGGTCGGGGGCGTGGAACGGCTCACGTGGCGGCTACTTCCACCGCACAGTCAAGCGCACGCTTCACCTTTTCGCAACCACCATAAGGGTGAGATCCCCCAAAAGGGTGGTATTTACGGGAAAACACGGGTCAAGTAGCCAAATGGGAAATCACTTGACTGAGCTACTTGACTTCCCGAGAAACCGGCTCTATTGTGAGATCCACCTCGCAGCGACGGCTCAACGCCAGACCGTCCCTGTGAGGAGTGCGCCAGATGTGGCGACGAAAGGCCCGGAGGCATTGGCTGGGCCGCAGAGCCAACAGCCTCCGGGTCGTCGCCTCCCAGGCGCAGGGGTGGTGGGTTTTTCTCGCCGCTGAGGGAGGACCCCCGGGGCCGCAGCCGGGGGTCTCTCCCTTTCTCTCGCTTCCCTGACCGCCAGCGGCTTCGCCGCCGGCTCGCGCCGCTGACCGCCTTCCTGCGAGCGGCCCGTGCGGCTCAGCACTGTTCCGCTCGCATACAGGCGCCCAGCGACGCGTCAGGAAACCGAGAGCTCAGATGTCGAGTGAGTCGGGGATGTCCGGCGTCTCCTCGATCCCGGTCATCCAGCGGCGGCGTTGCGTGACGATCGCCGGAAAGTCGTCGTGGATCAGGCCGCCGACGCGCCGGCCGACCGTCCCGAGCAGGCCGATCGCGAGAAAGATCCACGCCTCGGCGCTCGCGTCGCGGTCGGGAAAGATCCCCCCGGCCTCCTGGGAGCGGCGGATCACGTCCGTGACGTAGTCGTGCACCTCGCGCATCTGCTTGCGGAGGAACTTCCGGATGGCGGGGTCGTCGCTCGCCTCGGTCAGCGCCTGCACCCAGAGGTCCGCGCAGCGCACTTTCGGATCCTTCGCCTCGAAGTAGGCCTGGCCCATGGCGCCGACCCAGAGCCGGGGGTCGGGCTCGGCCTCGACGGCTGCATCCCACAGGAGCCGCAGGCGGCGCCAGGACTCCTCGAGGACGGCGAGGTAAAGGTCACGCTTCGACGCGAAATGGCGGTAGAGGACCGGCTCGGTGACCCCGGCCAGACGAGCGATCTGAGCGGTCGTCGTCCCGCGATAGCTCCCGGTGGAGAAGATCCCGCAGGCGCAGTCGAGCACCGCCGCCTTGCGTTGCTCCGCGGGCAGCCGTATCGCCATGGCCTATGCGCCCTCGAGCGCGGGCTGCGCTTCCGGATGCCGGATCTTGCGAACCGTGGCGACGGCGACGACGGCGCCGACGATCGCGATCGCAGCGGCGACGTGCAGGGCGTTGTGGTATCCGTCGACGAACTGGTCCGCGTACGCCGGGTTCGTCGGCCGAACGCTGACCGACGAGGCGACGATTGCGCCCATCAACGCGATCCCGAGCGAGCCCCCGACCTGCCGCATGCTGTTCAGGACCGCCGAGCCGACCCCCGCCTTGTCGACGGGAACCGAGCCCATGGCCGCGGCCGTGGTCGGTGTCATCGCAAGCGACATCCCGAAGCCGCCGAGGATCAGGCCGGGGAGGATGTCCCAGAAGCTCGAGTCGACGCCCAGGGTCGAGAAGCTCAAGAGCGATCCACTCAGCAGGACGAGCCCCGCGCCCATCAGCCAGCGCGATCCGATCTTGTCCGAGAACCGGCCGGCCAGCGGCGCGACGAACACGATCAGGACGGTCATCGGCAGGAACGTCGCTCCCGTCTGGATCGGCGAGTAGTGGAGGATCTGGCCGAGGAAGAGGGAGTTGAAGAAGAACACGCCGAACATGGCGAGCGCGACAAGCAGCATGGTCACGTTCGCGCCGGCGAAAGTCGAGTTCTTGAACAGCGAGAGGTCGAGCATCGGCACGCGCTGGTGCAGCTCGAGCAGGACGAAGGTCGCAAGCCCGACGGCGGCCACCGCGAAGCTCGCGAGGATCCGGGCCGAGCTCCAGCCATAGTTGTTCCCCTCGATCAGTGCGTAGGTGAGACCGAAGAGCCCGACCGCCGACGAGATCAGCCCCGGAAGGTCGAGCCGCTGCTCCTCGGATTCGTCACGCGTCTCGTCGATGAAGAGGCGCGAGACGATGATGCCCGCGATGCCGACGGGGACGTTGATGAAGAAGATCCAGCTCCAGTTGATCTGCTCCGTGAGGATGCCGCCGATGAGCGGGCCGATCGCGAGCGCCATCGCCGACACGCCGACCCAGATCCCGATCGCCGTTCCGCGCTGCCGTGGCGGGAAGGTCGCGGTGATGATCGAGAGCGTCGCTGGGTTCATCAGCGCCGCGCCGACGCCCTGGACGACCCGGGCGCCGATCAGGAACGCCGCACCGGTCGCGAGGCCGCACGCGAGCGAGGAGGCCGTGAAGATCGTCAGGCCGACGATGAAGATCAGCCGCCGGCCGAGCATGTCCGCGAGCTTGCCGCCGGTGAGCATGAGCACCGCGAAGGTCAGGGCGTAGCCGTTGACCACCCACTCGAGCTCGGACTGTGAGATGTGCAGGTCGCTCTGGATCGACGACAGCGCGACGAACACCACCGTGTTGTCGAGCATGATCATGAACAGCCCGAAGGCAACCGCCCCCAGCGTCCACCACTTCCGGTTCTCCTCTGCGAAGATTCGTGCTCGCATGACCGCCTTCCCTCGAGTGGTTAGCGGCGACTAAGTTACCAAAGAGCTCATGGCGCAGGCAGCGACCAAATTCGTCTGGGAGCCCGATCGAGGCGCCGACTCGGCGGCGCCGACCATAAGAGGCCGTGCCGGCTTTGCCGGCGGGGCCGATTAACTTCGCGTTATGCGTACGGCGTCACGCTTTATCTGGGAGCCGGACGAAGCCACCCTCGAGCGCGCGAACGTCGTGCGCCTGATGCGCAAGCACAACTTCGACGACTACTGGGCGCTCGTCGAGCGCTCGCACGAGGACCCGGACTGGTTCTGGCCGGCGGCGATCGAGGACATGGGGCTGGAGTTCTCGCGCTCATGGGATCAGGTCGTCGACCTCTCGCGTGGGCCGGAGTGGGCCACCTGGTTCACCGGCGGGAAGGTGAACGTGGCCTGGAACTGCGTCCATCGCTGGGCCGAGCGCCGGCCGGATGCGGTGGCGTCGGTCGGGCTCGGGGAGGACGGTTCGCGGCGCGAGCAGACGTTCGCGGAGCTGTCGCGCGAGGTGACCCGCCTGGCCGAGGCGCTCGTCGAGTTCGGGGTCGGCGCTGGGGACCGGGTCGCGATCTTCCTGCCGATGTCGCCGGAGGTGCCGGTCGCGTCGCATGCGTGCGCGCACATCGGCGCCGTGCAGGTGCCGATCTTCTCCGGCTTCGCGGCACCGGCGGTGGCCCAGCGGCTACAGGCGTCGGAGGCGAAGGTGGCGATCACGGCGCGCTCGTCGATGCGCCGCGGGCGAGAGGTGCCCATGCTCGAGATCCTCGAGGAGGCGCGGCGCGAGGCGCCGAGCGTGGAGCACGTCCTCGTCGCGCCGTGGGACGAGCTCGTCGCGGACTCGCTCGGAGAGCTGCCGCCCGCGGAGCTCGACTCCGAGGCCCCCTACCTCCTCACGTACACGTCCGGGACGACCGGGACGCCGAAGGGCGTCGTCCACGTCCAGGGTGGCTTCCTCGTCTCGATTGCGCGCGAGGTCTGCTACCAGGCCGACGCAGGGCCCGACGACCGGATCCACTTCGTGACCGACATGGGCTGGATCATGGGCCCGTGGACCGTCGTCGGGGGGCATGCGATGGGCTCGACGCTCGTCTTTGCCGAGGGCGCGCCCGACTGGCCGGCCGACCGGCTGTGGAGGCTGATCGAGTCGGAGCAGGTATCGGTGCTCGGTATCTCCCCCACGCTCACCCGCGCTCTGATCCCGCAGGGGGAGCCGCAGACGGACCTCTCGTCGCTCCGGACGATCGTCACCACCGGCGAGCCGTGGAACCCCGAGCCGTATCGCTGGCTCTTCGAGGAGGTCGGCGGCGGGCGCTGCCCGATCATCAACTGCTCGGGCGGGACCGAGGTCGGGGCGTGCTTCCTGTCGCCGACGCCGGCCATCCCGATCAAGGCCTGCTCGCTCGGGGGCCCTGCGCTCGGGATGGCAATGGACGTCGTCGACTCGGAGGGCAACTCCGTGCGCGGCGAGGTCGGCGAGCTCGTCTGCCGCAAGCCGTTCCCCGGGATGACGCGAGGCTTCTGGCGCGACCCCGAGCGGTACTTGGACACCTACTGGCGGCGTTTCCCCGGCATCTGGACGCACGGCGATTGGGCGTCCGTCGACGAGGACGGCTACTGGTTCCTGCACGGGCGCTCCGACGACACGCTGAACATCGCCGGCAAGCGGGTCGGCCCCGCGGAGCTCGAGTCGGCCGCTGTCGGTCACCCGGCGGTGGCCGAGGCGGCCGCGATCGGCGTCCCGCACGAGGTGAAGGGCGAGGTGGCGTGGATCTTCTGCGTCCCGACCCCGGGGGCGCAGGCGGACGATGCGCTCGCAGCCGAGGTCGCCGCCGAGGTCACGGGCGAACTGGGCAAGGCGTTCAAGCCTGACCGCGTGATCTTCGTCTCCGCTTTGCCGAAGACGCGCAGCGCCAAGATCGTCCGGCGGGCCGTTCGGGCCCAGGCGCTCGGCGCCGACCCGGGCGACCTTTCGTCCCTGGAAAACCCCGAATCGCTGGAGGAGATCGCGAATGCCGTCTGAACGCGGAACAGCCCTGGTCACAGGCGGTGGGCGCGGGATCGGCGCCGGCATTGCGCGCGAGCTCGCGGACGACGGTTGGTCGGTCGTCGTCGCGGCCCGGAGCCGAGACGAGATCGACGCCGTCGCGGACGAGATCGGAGGCCGGGCGATCGAGCTGGACGTCTCGGATCGCGAAGCCGTGGAGCGCGCCGTCGCCGAAGCAGGCGACGTCGAGCTGCTCGTGGCGAACGCCGGCGTCCCCGGCCCGGACGGCGCGACCTGGGAGATCGATCCAGCTGACTGGTGGCACGTCCATGAGATCAACGTGCTCGGCGTGCACCTCTGCTGCAGAACGGTGATCCCGGGCATGCTCGAGCGCGGCAACGGCCGCATCGTGATCACGGCCAGCGGAGCCGCGTACCTCCCCGGCTCGAGTAGCACCGCCTACCCGGCGAGCAAGGCGGCCGTCGCGCGTTACGGCGAGACACTCGCCAATGAGCTGCGCGGGCGGATCCCGGTCTTCTTCTTCAGCCCGGGCCTCGTGAAGACGGCGATGACCGGCCACGCGGGCGACGACCTGCCGTGGACGCCGCCGGAGCTGGCTCCGCGCCTCGTGCGTGTGCTCGCCTCGGGCCGGGCCGACGCGCTCGCGGGACGGTACATCCACGCGGAACACGACGACATCGACGATCTGATCGCGCGTGCGGACGAGATCGAGACCAACGACCTGAACGCGATCCGTCTACAGCGCTGACGGCGCTTTCGCCGTTGGCGGTAGACTGTGTTTTAGACTCACAGTCGAAAACCTATGCGACTCGCACTCGCGCAGATCAACACGACGGTCGGGGACCTCGACGGGAACCGGGAGCGGATCCTCGCGCGAGTGGCCGAGGCCAAGGAAGCGGACGCCGACGTCGTCCTCTTTCCCGAACTCGCGGTCACCGGATACCCGCCCGAGGACCTCCTGCTCCGGCCGAGCTTCGTCCAGGCCGCGGAGGAGTCGCTCGCGCTGATCGCGCGCGAGACGCGCGGCGTCGTCGCCTTCGTCGGCACACCGCACCTCGACCGCGACCTCTACAACGTGTGCGCGGTCTGCGCGGCCGGGGAGGTGAAGGCGCTGTACCGCAAGCGCTTCCTCCCCAACTACGGCGTCTTCGACGAGCACCGCTACTTCGCTCCCGGCCGCGACCTCTTCCTGCTCGAGCACGGGAACGTGCTGCTCGGGCCGACCGTCTGCGAGGACATCTGGCAGCCGGGGCCGCCGGCGACGGATCTCGCTCTGGCCGGTGCCCAGCTGATCGTCAACATCTCCGCGTCGCCGTTCCACGTCGGGAAGGAGCGCGAGCGGGAACAGATGCTCCAAACGCGCGCCCGCGACAACGTCTGTTACGTGGCGTTCGTGAACGCCGTCGGCGCTCAGGACGAGCTGGTCTTCGACGGGCACTCGGTCGTGCTCGACGACGAGGGCGAGGTGCTCGCGCGGGCGCCCGGCTTCGAGGAGGCGCTGCTCGTCGTCGACGTCGAGCCCGAGGAGGCGGTCGGGCGGCGGCTGCGCGACGTGCGCCGCCGGTCGCTGGAGAGCGAGCGTGAGGCGCTTCCTGACATTCCCGTCGTGCACGCCGGCTCTCCGCGGCCGGTCGCGGAGCGGGTCTCCGGGACGGTTGCGCCGCTCCTCGACGAGCTCGAGCAGATGCGTCTCGCCCTCGAGCTCGGCCTCCGCGACTACGTCGACAAGAACGGCTTTCGAGAGGTCGTCGTCAGCGTGTCCGGAGGGATCGACTCGGCCCTGACTGCAGCTCTCGCCTGCGAGGCGCTCGGGCACGAGCGGGTGCATTGCGTGTCGATGCCGTCCACGTTCAGCTCCGAGGGAACGCGGCGCGACGCCCGCCTTCTCACCGAGGGGCTCGGCGCCGACTTCCTCGAGCTACCGATCGAGACGCTCGTCGAGAGCTTTCTCGAAACACTCGCGGTGCCGTTCGGCGGCCGCGAGCCGGACCTGACCGAGGAGAACCTGCAGGCGCGCATCCGGGCCGTGCTTCTGATGGCGCTCTCGAACAAGTTCGGATGGCTCGTCGTCGCAGCTGGGAACAAGTCCGAGCTCTCGGTCGGCTACGCCACGCTCTACGGGGACATGGCGGGAGGGTTCGCGCTACTCAAGGACGTGTTCAAGACAGACGTCTTCCGGCTCGCGAAGTACCTGAACGAGCGGGCGGGACGCGAGCTGATCCCGGAGTCGATCATCGACCGCGCCCCGAGCGCCGAGCTGCGCGCCGACCAGCTCGACGAGGACTCACTGCCGCCCTATCCGGAGCTCGACCGAGTTCTCGAGGCGTACGTCGAGCTCGATCAGTCGCGCGAGGACCTGACCGGCGACGGGTTCGATCCCGAGGTCGTCGACCGCGCGCTCGCGATGATCGACCGCGCCGAGTACAAGCGCCGCCAGGCGCCGCCCGGCGTGAAGCTGCGGCCGAAGGCCTTCGGCCGCGACCGCCGTTGCGCTTGTCGCGTGGCTTCTCACGGCGGTCGCCGGGTTTGTCCTGCTTTCGATCTGGGTCGCCCGCGGCGGTATGCAGCAGGCTCGGGAGCCCGGGTCGAGAATCCGGCCGGGGCTGATCCTCAGCCACTTCGCGCTGGCTGCGACGGGACTCGTGCTCTGGATCATCTACGTGTTCACGGACTCCGACGCGCTGGCCTGGATCGCGTTCGTGATCCTGCTGGTCGTTGCCGTTCTCGGCTGGACGATGTTCGCGATCTGGTGGCGGCGGCGTCAGCGGGCGGCTCTAGCGCAGGCGGTCGACCCGGGCACGCCGGCCGAACAGAACTTCCCGGTGGCGGTCGTCGCGGGACACGGGATCCTGGCCGTGACGACGGTCGTGCTCGTGTTCCTGACAGCGATCGGCGTGGGCGACTAGACGCCGGCGTCGAACGCCTCCGCGGGAGGACCGTTCTCGCGTAGGTCTCGGAGGAGTGCCGGCAGACGCTGGGGGACGAGCGTTTCCGTCGTCACCTCGAGCTCGTCTGGCGTCCACCAGCGAACATCGACGACGAGCTCCGCAGCGAGATCGACACGAGGTGTCGGCTCGTGCCCGGGGATCTCGACGAGCCAGATGCGCTCGCGTTGCCGATGGATGACGCGTCGCCAGGCGAAGACGTGCTCACGCGTCCAGAGCTCCGAGCCTAGCTCGAAGTCGTCGAGCCCGAGCTCCTCGGCGAGCTCCCGCCGCAATGCGGGCTCGAGGTCTTCGCCCTCATCGATCCCTCCGCCGGGCGTCGTCCACCAGACCTGGCCTGCCTCGTCCTGGAACTTGACGAGCAGAGCACGCTGCTTCTCGTCGAGTACGAGCGCGCGGACCGCGATCCGCTCGACGGGCTCGAGCCATTCCTTCAGGGCACGGAACCACCCGAGACGCGCGGCGTACGGGACCGCAGCGTTCGCGGGGGAGGTCGACGGGAGGACGAAGAGACCGGCGTCGCCGAGCGTTCGATTTTGCGACCCGTGGTCGGCGCGCTCGCCGAACGTGCCGCGGTAGGCCTCCTTGCCGACGAATGCGATCCCGCGTGGCCGGAGCTCGCCGGCGATGTGGCGCAGGCGGTCGGCGGCGCCCGCGAAGTCGGCGCGGCGCAGGTCGCTCGACCCGGGCGTCGTGCGGGCGGCCGCGTTGGTCGCGCCGATGCCGTGCTCGAGGAGCTCGAACTGCTCGTTCGGCTCGAGCAGTCGCGCCGTGAAGCCCGCGTCATTGAGCAGTCGCCAGAAGTCGTTGCGCGGGTTCGCGAAGTGCGCGTGGGCAGCGGCCGAGACTCGGCCCGGGTTGATGCCGCAGAAGACGACGTCGAGCCCAGGTGCGAGCACGTCCGGGACCGCGCTCTCCGTTGGCGCAATTTCGGCGCTCTTGCGTTTCCCACGCTGCACGACTTCCTCGTTAGGCTCGCATCGGGGAGGAGGTTGGGGGTACCTGGAGCGGAACGGCGAACTAGGCGGCGGCGGCCGGGTTGTGGCCGTTCGCGGCCGACGGTGATGGAACGGCCTCCAGCAGCCCGTCAGCCACGGCATCCTGCGCAGGCTCGCGCTGCTCGAGCCTCGACTCGAACGCGACTCGAAGATCCTCGCCGGACACCCCGTAGAACAGGCGCGGCCGCCGCCTCTCGATCTTGACGAAGCGCACGCTCTCGTCGCCTTCGCCGTAGCACCGCGCGTACGCCTCGGCCTCGCTCAACGTGCGCAACCTCACGACGGCCACCGTACTCCCTTTCAGACAGCCCAGTCAAAAATCCACAACCTGTGGACGGATAGCGTTCCAGCCATGAGGCTGCTGGTGCTCGGCGGAACGAAATTCCTGGGTCGCGCGACGGTCGAGGCGGCCCTCGCGCGCGGCCACGAGGTGACGCTCTTCAACCGCGGCCGGACCAATCCCGACCTGTTCCCGGAGGCGGAGAAGCTCCACGGCGACCGCGAGCACGACCTCTCGGCGCTCGAGGGCCGCGAGTGGGACGCGGTCGTCGACCCGAGCGGTTACGTGCCGAGCATCGTTCGCTCCTCGGCCGAGCAGCTCGCCGGCTCGACCGGCTTCTACCTCTTCGTGTCGAGCGTCTCGGTCTACAGCGACCGGAGCAAGAGCCCGGCCGAGGGGGACGCTCTCAAACAGCTCGGCGACATGCCGGCCGACCGGCTCCTCGAGGACTACTCGAACTACGGCGCGCTCAAGGCGCTCTCGGAGGAGGCGGTCGCGGCTGCGTTCCCGGGCACACACGCGAACGTGCGCCCCGGGCTGATCGTCGGCCCATACGACCCGACCGGCCGGTTCACGTACTGGCCGCACCGGGTTGCGCGCGGCGGTGACGTCGCCGCTCCGGCGCCGCCCGACGAGCGCGTCCAGTTCGTCGACGTACGCGACCTCGCGGACTGGATGGTCGGCCTCTGCGAGCGGCGAGAGAACGGCTCCTTCAACGCGGTCGGCGAGGGCGTCTCCTGGGCTGACCTCCTCGAGGCCTGCCGTGAGGTCTCGCACTCCGACGCCAGGTTCGTCTGGATCGACGGCCGGTTCCTCCTCGACCAGGACATCGAGCAGTGGATGGGCCTGCCGATGTGGATCGAGGACGACTCCGACAAGGGACTGCACCGCGTCGACGTCTCTCGCGCCCTACAAGCCGGGCTGACGTTCCGGCAGCTCGAGCAAACGATCGAGGCGACCCTCGAGCTCGCCGAGCCGACCGACGCCGCGGGCCTCTCCCCCGAGCGCGAGGCGCAGCTCCTCGAGGCGTGGGAGCGTCGGTAGCATCCGCGGCTGTGGAGGGGTTCGACTTCGTGCACGGTGAGACCGTCCGCTTCCGCGACGTGGACGCGATGGGACACGTCAACAACGCGGTCTTCCTCACGTACCTGGAGGAGGCGCGGATCGCGTACCTGCTCCCGTTCGGCGCGGACGTGTCGAACATGATCCTCGCTCGCGTCGAGATCGACTTCCGCGCGCCGCTGCGGTCGGGAGACCGGCTCGAGATCGGCGTCCGGCCGGCCGGCGTTGGCACGAAGAGCTTCCAGCTCGAGTACGAGGTCCGCTCCGGCAGCACGCTCGCGGCCCAGGCGAAGACCGTGCTCGTCTCGTTCGACTACGAGACGGGGAACGCCGTGGAAGTCCCGCAGACCTGGCGGGAGGCGCTGGCAGCCTGATGGCCGTCTTCGAGCGTCAGGTCCTCCCGAACGGCCTGCGGCTCCTGACCGCGCCGATCGAGCATGCACAGTCGGTCTCCTGCTTCATCATGCTCGCGGCCGGCTCGCGGTACGAGACGCCCGACACGAGCGGGATCGCCCACTTCTCGGAGCACATGTTCTTCAAGGGCACCGAGAACCGCCCTACCGCGCGCGACATTGGCAGCGAGATCGACGGCATCGGCGGCGAGTTCAACGCGTTCACCGGCAAGGAGTACACCGGGTACTACGTTCGCTGCGCCGGCGAGCACCGGGCGATCGCGCTCGATGTCCTGGTCGACATGCTCCGTCACTCGAAGTTCGATCCCGAGGAGATCGAGCGCGAGAAGGGCGTGATCGTCGAGGAGATGAACATGTACTTCGACACGCCGCGCGACTACATCAGCGGCGTCTACGACTCGCTCCTGTACGGCGACCGGCCGATCGGCTGGGACATCATCGGGCGCAAGGAGACGGTGCGCCACGCCACGCGCGACACGTTCCTCGGCTACATCGACCAGTGGTACCACCCCGAGCGCATGGTCGTCGGGGTCGCGGGCAAGCTCGACGCTGATCTCCAAGCTGACATCGAGCGGCTGCTGGGCGACCTCGAGCCGTCCACGACGGGAGCTCCCGCTCCGGCGCAGTTCGAGGCCAACGGCGACGCTCAGGTCAAGATCCACACGAAGGCGTCCGACCAGGCGCACCTCTGCCTGGGCGTGCCGAGCTACCCGATCGACCATCCCGACCGCTACGCGCTCCAGCTGCTCTCGACCGTGCTCGGGACCGGGATGTCGTCACGGCTCTTCACCGAGGTGCGCGAGCGCCGGGGCTTGGCGTACTACATCTACGCGATCAACCACAGCTATACGGACATCGGCTCGCTCTTCTCGCAGGCGGGGGTCGACATCGAGCGGGTCGACGAGGCGATCACGACGATCTCCGACGAGCTGAAGAAGATCACCGACGAGGCTGTTCCATCCGACGAGCTCGAGAAGGCGCGCAACGTGGCGAAGGGCCGGTTCGTGCTCCAGACCGAGAGCCCGCACGGGCTGATCATGTTCGGGCTGCGCCGCGAGGTGCTCGAGGGGCAGGCGGCGGAGCCGGAGGAGATCCTCGCCGGGCTCGACGCCGTCACGGTCGAGGACGTGCAGCGCGTCGCNNAGGGCTCAGGCCCGTGGTCTGACCCGGCCTAGAGGGTGGCGAAGTCCTCGTCGAAATGCTCGCGGCCTTCGGGGTCCGCGATCGCGTCCCCGGCTTCGCGGGCCTTCGACTTCCATTCGGCGGCTTCACCGTTGCCCGCGAGGGCGTGCGCTCGGGCGAGCGCCTCGTAGCCATAGGCGAGATCCCAGTCGCCGATCCCGTTCTGCTCGCAGTGCCCGAGGCAGCGTTGCGCATGCCAGATCGCCGGCTCCGCCCGCCCGAGGACGGTGTAGACGCGCGAGACCTGCCACTCGCCGCGCGCGAGGTTCTCCGGCTTGCACTCCTCGGCCTCGCCCCAGTGGTATCGCGACGCATGCGCGATATGCAGGAGCCGGTCGTCGTCCTCCCGCGTCTCCATCAGTCGCCAGGCCTCGTTGAAGAGGTCGACGCCGCGCCGGCGCTCCTCGCTCATTCCTCCAGCGCTTCTGAGATCGCCCGGTCGCGGATCTCCTCGACCACGATCGGATCGGCAAGCGTCGTCGTGTCTCCGAGCAGAAACACCGTCTCGATCGCGGGCGACCGAGCGTCCCCGCGCCCCTGACCGGCGCCGGCTGCCGCCGGGCTGAGCCCGGCTCTACCGCCGCCTGCCGCCGCTGGCGGCCCGGTGCTCTCCGGGCCCGTATTGCTCAATACTGTTCCCTCCGGCCCCGAACCGCCAGCGACGGCTCAGGAGCGCGGTACGAGCTCATGGAGTCAGGTCGTACGGAAAATCCGTCAGGTTCTCGGCCCCGTCCTCGGTCACGACGACGAGATCCTCGAGCCGGCAGCCGCCGAAGCCCTGGCGGTACAGGCCGGGCTCGAGCGTGACGACGTCGCCGGTAACGAGCGTCGCGGTCCCCCCGCGCCCGAGGTTCGGAGCCTCGTGCACCTGGAGCCCGACCCCGTGGCCGAGCCCGTGGAAGAAGCCGTTCTCGAGCACCTCGCCAGGCGGCTTCGAAAGCACCGTCGGCTGGCCGTGCTCCTCGAAGAACCGACAGACGAGCTCGTACACCTCGACGCCGGGCACCCCGGCCTTCGTCGCCTCGAGCGAGCGGTCGAGCGCCTCCTTGACGAGCCGGTGGTACTCGACGAGCTCGTCCGGAGGCGTGCCGACGACGAACGTCCTCGTCATGTCCGCGTAGCAGCCCGAGTCCGGATCCTTCGGCCAGAGGTCGATCACGACGGGCTCGTCGGGCGCGATCGCGCCGAAGCCGAGCTCGTGCCCGATCGCGGTCTGTGCGCCGTGCGAGACGATGAAGTCGTCGCTGGCCACGCCGTGCTCGGTGAATGCGCGCCGGATCGCCGACTTCATGAGCTCGCTCGTCAGCTGTTCCCCGTCGACGCTCAGGCTTCCGTTCGACTGCTCGGCCCGCGCCATCAGGTCCCGCGCAGCGCCCATCGCCGCAGTGGCAGCGTTCTGTGCCTTGCGGATCCCCTCCAGCTCGGCCTCGTTCTTCACGCGGCGCCGCGCCGCGAAGAATTCGTAGTCGGGCGTGAGAATGATCCCGTTCGCGCGCAGGTGGTCGGCGATGAAGGTCGGAAAACTCCACGGAATGACCGCGTCCTCGACCCCGAACGACCGACATGCGTTCAGCGTCGTATGCAGCGCAATCGCTTCCACGCGCGGAACTCCTTGCGCGAGGAGCTCGTCGTAGCCGAACTCCTCCAGCGCGTGCGCCTCGATCCCGGCCGCCGCGAGCCGTTCGACCTCGAACGAGGTCGACGACGTGACCTTCTTGCCGTCCTTCTCCGCGTACAGGAACGGGTCCGGGACGAGTACGGGAACCTCGTGTCGCAGCTCGGGCGAGGTCTCGCTGTCGGCGAAGATGAGGACGTCGGGCACCGCGCGGCATCCTATCGATGGCCCGTCCGGCGAGTCACCGGCTCTGCATAGACTGAGAATTCGTGGAGCGGGAGTTCGAGCGGGCGCAGAAGCTGCTGACGCGGTATGAGGGCGAGCTTCGCAACCTGATTCCCGCCGACGCGGAGATCTTCGACGCACACGTGCACCTCGGCCACGACATCGACGGGCAGACCGGCGTCTACGAGGAGCTGGAGCGGCTGAACGACATGGCCGGAGTCTCGCGGTGCTTCATGTTCTGCATGGACGAGCCCGACCGCCATCCCGCGTTCCGCGCGCCGAACGACCGCACGCTCGAGTACGCGAAGCGCTCCGAGGGGCGTCTGATCCCGTTCGTCCGGCTCGACCTGACGGAGAGCCCGATCGAGGAGGCGGAGCGCTGCCTCGACCTCGGCGCCCGCGGGATCAAGCTCCATCCGCGCGCCCAGCGTTTCCTGCTCAACGACGAGCGGCTGGCCCCGGTCTTCGCGATCGCGGCCGAGCGCCGCGTGCCGATCCTGATCCACGGTGGCCGCGGGCTGCCGCCGATCGCCGACCACCTCGCCCGCCTCGTCGACGGCTATCCAGACGCGCAGCTGATCATCGCGCACGCCGGCATTGCCGACCTGACGGGCCTCGCAGGGCGCTTCGGAGGTCGCGCGGGCGTCTATTTCGACACGTCCGTCTGGAGCGCGGTCGACCTGCTCAGCTTCTTCCACCTCGTCGCCCCCGAGCAGGTGCTCTATGCCTCGGACTACCCCTACGGGCGTCCGCCGAGCTCACTCCTGATCGCGATCCGGACCGCCCAGGTCGCCGGCTTCGACGACGACCAGCTCCGCGACCTGCTGGCGGGAAGCGCCAACCGGATCGCCGCCGGTGAGCCGCCGAAGGAGCCGAGTAGGCCGACCGGCGACGGGGTATTCACGCAGCCGATGACGATGGCGCGAATCCACCAGTACCTGTCGATGGCGACGCCGCTCCTCTGGATGCGGCAGGCGGACTCGATCGGCGTGATCGGGCTCGCCCTCAACGCGGCGGACGAGCGCGATGGGTACGCAGGCGACGAGCTCGAGAAGGTCCGGGAGCTGCTGACCACTGCCCGCGACCTGTGGCGCGTCTTCCCCGAGGTCGAGGAGGAGGACCTGAACGAAGTGTCCCGCGTCACGCGCGGGCTCGTCCACATCGCCGACATCCTGGCGGTGACAACCCGTGCCTGAGCTGACGATCAACGGCGAGACGCATGTCCTCGAGGTTCCCGTCGGCACGACGCTGGCGGACGGGCTGCGCGACGAGCTCGGCCTCACCGGAACGAAGGTCGCCTGCGCGGAAGGCCATTGCGGCGCGTGCACGGTGCTCCTGGCCGGCGTGCCCGTCTACTCGTGCATCACGCTCGTGCACATGGTCGGCGAGCGCGAGGTGACGACGATCGAGGGCCTGCGGGCTCATCCGCTCATCGACGCGTTCGTCCGCGCCGATGCGCTCCAGTGCGGCTTCTGCACCCCGGGGCAGATCGTGTCCGCGTCCGCGCTCGTGGAGGACAACCCGAGCCCGAGCTCGGAGGAGATTCGCCATGCGATGGCAGGCAACCTCTGCCGTTGCGGCACATATCCCAAGATCGAGGAGGCCATCTCGACATGGCAAGACTGATCCGCACCGAGAAAGAGGTCGAGGGCCGCTTCGAGGAGGTCTGGCTCGTCGTCGAGGAGGACGCGCTCGAGCAGTGGCCGGCCGGGGCGCGGGAGATCGTCGGGAAACCCGCGCAGCGTGTGACGGGGCCGATGCGCGCCCTCGGCGAGGCGAGGTACACGGCCGATCTGCGGCTGCCCGGGATGTTGCAGGCGGCGGTCCTAAGGTCCCCGCACGCGCACGCGCGCGTGAAGAAGATTTCGCTCGAGCGGGCGCTCGCGGCGCCGGGCGTTCGGGCCGCCGTCGGGCCCGGGGACGTCTCAGTGCTCACGGACGAGCCCGGCCACCAGGGTCAGGCGGTCGCGGCGGTCGCGGCGGACACGATCGGGCAGGCGCGGGCGGCCGTCGCGCTGATCGACGTCGAGTGGGATGTCCGCAAGCCGCTGCTCGACCCCGACGAGGCCGCGGAGAAGGGCCAGCTCGTCGGAGAAGCGAGCCGCTACGAGCGCGGCGACGTCGACCGCGCACTGGCCCAGGCGGACGTCGTCGTCGAGGCCGAGTACCGGACGCAGACCGTCCTCCACAGCTCGTTCGAGACACACCAGTCCGTGTGCGAATGGCGCGGCGACTCGCTCGACGTCTACATCTCGACGCAGTTCATCTTCGGCGTCCGCGACGAGGTCGCTGGCAAGCTCGGCCTCCCGCCGGACAAGGTGCGGGTGGTCTGCGAGTACATGGGCGGCGGCTTCGGCTCGAAGAACGGCGCGGGCGACTACACGTTCATCGCCATCGAGCTCGCGAAGCGCACCGGCCGTCCGGTCCGCTGCGCGCTCACGCGGCGCGAGGAGAACCTCGCGAGCGGAAACCGCAACGCGACGATCCAGCGGCTGACGGTCGGTGCCAAGACCGACGGAACGCTCCTCGCGCTCACCGGCGAGTTCGTGAATGCGACCGGCTGGGACGGCTGGGCCGCGCCGACGGACGGCCCGATGCGGCTGCTCTACGACTGCGAGAACGTGCGCACGGTTCTCTATCCGGCGAAGCTGAACACGCCGCCGATGAAGGCGTTCCGTGCGCCCGGCTTCGTCGAGGGGACGTTCGGGCTCGAGTGCCTGCTCGACGAGCTCGCGGCGAAGCTGGACATGGACTCGCTCGAGCTGCGGCGGCTCAACTACGCGAATTCGACCGACGACAGGCCGTACTCGTCGAAGAACCTGATGGAGTGCTACCGCCGCGCGGAGCAGCACTGGGGCCGGCGCGACCAGGTGCGCGCGCGGAGCGACGGGCCGTGGAAGCGCGGGGTCGGCCTCGCGAGCCAGATCTGGTACGGCGGCGGCGGTCCGCCCTCGTACGCCTGGGTGCGGCTCGGCTCCGACGGGCGCGCGACGGTGATCACGGCGATGCAGGACATCGGCACAGGGACGGCGACGGCGATGACCCAGATCGCGGCCGAGGAGCTCGGGCTCCCGATCGACAGGGTCGATTTCGTGCTCGGAGACTCCGCCCGCGGGCCGTATGCGTCGGTCTCCGCCGGCTCCTCGACGACGCCGTCGATGGGCCCGGCGGTTCGTGCCGCCGCCACCGACGCGGCGCGTCAGGTGCTCGAGATCGCGGCGCAGCGCTACGACCAGGAGGGGCGCGTGCTCTCGCTGAAGGGCGGCAACGTCGTCTCGTCGGACGGCGGCTCGTGGCCGCTCGAGGAGGTCGTCGGCCTGCTCGAGGATGCCCAGATCCTCGGAAAGGGCGCCCGCGGCCCTAACCCGACCGGGATGCAGGTGCTGACGTTCGGTGTCCAGGTCGCGGAGGTGGCCGTCGACGTGGAGACGGGCGAGGTCCGCGTCGAGCGCGTGGCAGCTATTCACGACGTGGGCCGCGTGATCAACCCGCTGGGCGCGTCGAGCCAGGTCGAGGGCGGGATCATCCAGGGCATCGGGCACACGCTCTCCGAGGACCGCCTGCTCGATCCCGCGAGCGGCTTGACCCTGAACCCGACGTTCGACACGTACAAGCTGCCGACGATCGCCGACGTCCCGGAGATCGTCACGGAGCTGCTCGATATCCCCGACGAGCATCTGACGAACCTGGGCTCCAAGGGTCTCGGCGAGCCGCCGATCGTCCCGACCGCCGCGGCAATCGCGAACGCGATCCGCGACGCCACGGGCGCGGACGTCCGCTCGCTTCCGATCAGCCGTGAGGAGATGCTGCGCGCGCTCCGCGAAGCCCGCGAGCGCGAGAGGAAGAAGCATGGAGCTCCTACAGCCGTCTAGCCTCGACGACCCGATCCCCAGCAACAGTCTGTTGCTAAGCGGCGGGACGGAAGTCGTGCCGCTCCTGAGAGATGGACTACTGGACGCGGACGTGCTGGTCGACGTGCGGGGAATCGTCCCGCGCGGAATCGACGGCACTCGGATCGGTGCGGGCACGACGCTGGCCGAGCTCGAGGTCGACTCCGCGATTCCGGACGCGCTGCGCGAGGCGTGCCGGCTTGCCGCCAGCCCGCAGCTCCGCAACATGGGCTCCCTCGCGGGCAACCTGCTCCAGTCGACGCGCTGCTGGTACTGGCGGCTCGACTTCCCGTGCCGCCTGCACGGAGGCGACACGTGCCACGCGCGGGCAGGCGAGCACCGAGAGCATGCGATCTTCGGCAACGGCTTCTGCGCCTCCGCTCACCCCTCGGACGTGGCGGCGGCACTGATCGCACTCGGCGCGACGATGCGCACGACCAAGCGTGAGCTTGCGGTCGCCGACCTCTACCGCCTGCCGACGGACGACGACCGAAGCCTGACGACGCTCGAGCCCGGCGAGCTGATCCTCGAGCTCGAGGTCCCGCAGCCCGAGAGGAGCACGTACCTGAAGGCGATGGAGCGACGGCGCTGGTCGTTTCCGATCGTGGGCGTGGCCGCGGCCCGCACGGGTGACGAGCGAACGATTGTCCTGGCGGGAGTCGCGCCGACCCCATGGGTGCTCGACTCGCCGGAGGCGCTGGCCGACGCGACTCCGCTACCGGGAACTGCGTACAAGGTCGAGATCGCCCAAGCACTCGTCCGCCGCGTGCTCCAGGCACTCGCGTGAAACGCATGCTCCTGCTCCTGCCGCTCGTCGTGCTGCTTGTAGGGTGCGGCGGCAAGAAGAGCGACAACGCGTCGGGAGGGAGCTCGATGAAGTGCGAGATCAGCGGCGACAAGTCGAAGGCGAACCTGATCGACCTCGACGACGGCAAGACGCATTCGGTCGCCGTCAAGACCAGCAAGGGCGATTTCACCTTCGACCTGGCGACGAAGACCTCACCCTGCACGACGGCGTCGTTCGCCGGCCTCGTCGACAGGGGCTTCTTCGACGGCCTGACCTTCCACCGGATCGTGCCCGGGTTCGTGATCCAGGGCGGTGACCCGGAAGGGAACGGCTCGGGCGGCCCGGGCTACTCGGTCGTCGACAAGCCGCCGGCGGACACGAAGTACGACAAGGGCCTCGTCGCGATGGCGAAGACCCAGACCGACCCGGCGGGGACCTCCGGAAGTCAGTTCTTCGTCGTCACGGGCGACGACACCGGCCTCACGCCGGACTATGCCGTGCTAGGCCACGTGACCGACGGCATGGACGTCGTCGAGCAGATCGGGAAGCTCGGCGACGCGAACGATCCGTCCGGCACCCCGACCGAGAAGGTCACGATCGACAAGATGGAGCTGACTTCGGGCTGAGAGAACGGAGGAACCCCTGGTTCCCCCGTTAGCCCCCTCCTTTCGATCGTGAGCTCGCTCAGATGCGTTTGAGGAGCCGGCTGAGGTGAAGGCGACTCAGACGTCCCCCTCTTCGGTGTTGAGCCTCCCGCCGGGCAAAGCCCGGCTCCGGCGGCGAGCTGTTTAGTCATCTCCGAGATGGGGACGACAAATCCAGTTGGCGCAGTCGTCTTGGCCGCCGGTGCGTCGAGCCGCTTCGGCGACGTCAAGCAGCGCCTATTGCTCGAGCCGGTCCTCGACCGGATTCGGGCGAGCTCCGTGGACGACGTCCTCGTCGTGCTCGGAGCGCACGAGGTTCCAAGTTCGGCGCCAGCCGTCCACTGCCCTGACTGGGAGCGCGGGCGCGGCGCCTCGCTCCGTTGCGGTCTACAGGCCCTCGGCGAAGACACGGAAGCAGCGGTCGTCTTGCTCGCAGACGGGCCGAACCTGTCTCCGGCTTCGATCGACCGCGTCCTCGAGGTCTGGCAGGAAAGCGGCGCCGAGGTCGTGGCGGCGACCTACGACGGGAACCGAGGCCACCCGGTCCTGCTCACGCGCGCAGTCTGGGACCGGATCCCCGACGAGGGCGCTCGCTCCCTCCCGGCACTACTCGTCCCGTGCGACGACCTCGGCGCCCCGGGCGACGTCGACGTCCCCGCCGATCTGCCCGAGACGCTCTAGAGCTCGAGCCTGAGCGCCGCCAGCTTGGCCTTCAGCGCCGCGTCCATCGGCTCGATCACGGCCTGCCGCACGAGCCGGCGCAGGTCGGTCTCGAACTTGAACCGCTTCTCGCACCAGCGGCACGCGGCCAGATGGTGCTCGACCTCCGCCACCTCGGTCGCGCTCAGCTCACGATCCAGATACGGCTGGAGTACCTCTTCGCACCAATCGCACGGACCGATCTCGCTCATTCGGCCTCCACGGCCAGTTCTGCAAGCTGCTGTTTCAGGATACGCCTCCCACGATGGAGGCGCGACATGACGGTGCCGATCGGAATGTCGAGGATCTGAGCGGCCTCGGCGTAGCTGAACTCGCCGATGTCGACGAGGACGAGGACGTCGCGGAAGTCGTGCGGGACCGCCGCCAGCGCCTCGGCGACGTGGTCCTGCGAGAGCCGCTCGAGGATTCGCTCCTCGTCGGTCTCTCCGCTTGTCGCCTCGAGCCGGTTGTAGAGGTAGTAGTCGCCTTCCTCGAGCGGCTGTTGATCGGGCGTGCGCTGAGCCCGCCGGCCACGGTCGATGTTCAGGTTCGTGAGGATGCGAAGGAGCCACGCGCGGAGGTTCGTGCCCGGGCGGAAGGACCGCCAGCTGCGGAAGGCGCGCGCATAGGCCTCCTGCATCAGGTCCTCCGCCTCCTCGCGCGAGCCCACGAGATGTCGGGCGACCCGGTAGACCTGGTCGGCGAGAGCAAGGGCATCCTCTTCGAATCGCACACGGTCACGGGCCTCCGTTGCCAGTCTGCGCGCCTCGGTGTCCGGCGTGGTCTCGCTCATCGCGGGCCACCCTAGCAGCGCGTTTTCCCCGGGAGTCGGAACGCTCGACCGATCCCGGCTATTCCGCGCAGCGTGTTTGCGGAGCCGCTCTCGGAGGTAGATCGTGGTCCGTGGAAGGCTACGACGTCATCACGAGCGACGAGCACAAGCTGGGCCACGTCGTCGGCACGATCCACGTCGACAACGGCGAGAAGGTCGTCCGCCTCACGGTGTCGAAGGAGCTCGTCGAGGAGTCTCCGAAGGTGCAGGACGAGTTCGATGCGCGGGCGGTCGCCGAGCACTATGGCCTCGCCTCGGGCTACGACGCGCCCGCGACCCTGGGCGACGGCGAGCTGCTCCCGGACGATCCTGCCCTGACGGCGGAGGACGACGAGCTGCGGGCGGGGATCCCGACCGCCGAGCAGGAACGGCTCCGCGCCAGGCGCGGCGACGTGACACCGGAGTCGCCCGGGCTCCTGGGCGAGCGCAACCCCCCGCGCTACGAGGAAACCTAGACCGGCTCGACCTCGCGGAAGCCGCCCTTCGCGAGGGCTGCAAGAAGCGTCTCGCGATCCGTTCGCTCGTCGTCCCAGCCGAGGACGACCTCGCCCATCAGGTTCGCGTTCGCGAGCTCGAGTCCCTCCTGGCCTCGAAGCACCGCCGCGAGGCGGCCGATGCAGCGCTCGCAGCGGATCCCGCTGACCTGGATCGTCTCCATCCGGCGCGCCATCGCCGTCAGGCTACCGTCCGCTCGACGAGGTCGGCGCAGACGGCGGCGAGGCCCTCTGCACGTCCGACCTCGAGCTGGCGCGCCGCCTCGGGCTCTCCGAAGGGGACCGTTCCGAGCCGGTCGAAGAGCTCGGCGGCGAGCTCCCGCGCGGGAAGCGCCCGCGAGCCGTCAGGGTGGATCAGCTCGGCTTCCATCCCGAACCGAAGCGCCGCCCAGCGGTTCTGCTGGTAGTCGCCGCGGCGCCCGGGCTCGTGCGGAGGCGGCGGCTCTCGCAGCGCGGCGCGCACGAGCGCCTGCAGCAGCTCGACGAAGGCGCCGGTGCGCTCGAGAGCGGTCGGCTGATCCGGCATCCGCACTTCGAGCGTGCCGAAGCGGGGGTGCGGGCGCACGTCCCACCAGAGCCGCGTGTAGTCCACCGTGACGCCGATCCGCACGAGCCGCTCGATCCACTCCTCCCAGTCCTCGTACGAGCGAAAGGCAGGCGGCGCGCCGCTCCGCGGCAGCTCGGTGAGGATCGCGGCCCGAGTCGAGAGGAGCTCCGTCTCGACGCCGCCGAGATACGGGGAGTTGACGGACAGGGCCAGCACGAGCGGCAGCCACTGGAGAGTCCCTTCGAGCGCATGGAAGCAGGCCTCCGCGGAGTCGACGCCCACATGGACGTGGAGCCCGCTCACGCCCTGGCGGCGGGCGATCGGGCCCACGTAGGCGACCATGTCGAGGTACCGCTGTTCCTGGACGATCGGCAGCTCCTCCGGCGGCGTGACCGGATGCGCGCCCGCCGCGGCGATCCGCAGGCCGTTCCGCCGCCCGATCGCGTCTGCGGCCGCGCGGAGCTCCGCGAGCGCGGCGACCGCCTCCGGGGCGTTGGCGCAGATCCCGGTGTTCAGCTCGACGATGGACGCGTGGAACTCCGTCTTCAGCCTCCCCGGCAGGTCGAGCCCTTCCGACTCGCGCAGGAACAGGTCGACGGCGCCGACCGGCGCGAGGCTCTCG
>VAXT01000127.1 GCA_005883245.1 Actinomycetota bacterium
GGCCGCACGCCCGAGAAGAAGAGGTCGGCCTCGAGGAAGATCTGGCCGTCCGTGATCGAGATCACGTTCGTCGGGATGTACGCCGCGATGTCGCCGGCCTGGGTCTCGATCACCGGCAGCGCCGTCGCTGATCCACCTCCGCGCGCGTCGGAGAGCTTGCACGCGCGCTCGAGCAGCCGCGAGTGGAGGTAGAAGACGTCGCCCGGGAAGGCCTCGCGGCCGGGTGGGCGCCGGAGGAGGAGGGACATCTGCCGATACGCATCGGCGTGCTTCGAGAGGTCGTCGTACATACAGACGGCGTGCCGGCCGTCGAACATGAAGTGCTCGGCCATCGCGGCCCCGGCGTAGGGCGCCATCCACTTGATCGGCGCGGCCTCCGAGGCAGGCGCGGTGACGATGATCGTGTACTCCATCGCCCCGGCCTCCTTGAGCCGCTCGTAGACCTGGGCGACGGTCGACGACTTCTGGCCGATCGCCACGTAGATGCAGATCATGTCCTCGCCGCGCTGATTGAGGATCGTGTCGACGAGGATCGCCGTCTTGCCGGTCGAGCGGTCGCCGATGATCAGCTCGCGCTGGCCACGGCCGACGTTCGTCATTGCGTCGATCGCCTTGATCCCGGTCTGGAGCGGCTCCTTCACCGGCTGGCGGTCGACGACGCCGGGCGCCTTGAACTCGAGCGGGCGGCTCTTGTCGGTCTCGATCGGCGGGCCGCCGTCGAGGGCGTTGCCGAGCGGGTCGACGATGCGCCCGATCAGCGCGTCTCCGACCGGGATGCTCGCGACGCGGCCGGTGCGCCGCGCAGAGTCGCCTTCCTTGATCTTCGCCCACTCGCCGAACAGGGCGGAGCCGACGTTGTCCTCCTCGAGGTTGAACGCGAGCCCGGTGACGCCGTGCTCGAGCTCGAGCATCTCCATGGCCACCGCGGACTCGAGGCCGTAGATGCGGGCGATCCCGTCGCCGACCTGGAGGACGGTGCCGACTTCGGCGAGGTCGGTCTCGACGTCGTACTCCTCGATCTGCTTGCGGAGAATCGACGTGATCTCTTCCGGACGAATCTTCAAAGCGAACAGCTCCTTCTATTAGGTAGACGCGTGCGCGAGGTCCCTATGTAGGCGTTCGAGGCGGCCGCGGACGCTCGAGTCGACCTCGAGCGAGCCGGCTTTCAGGACGAGCCCTCCGATCAGGCCGGTGTCGACGGTGCGCGCGGCCTCCACGCGGCGGCCCGAGGCCTCCTCGATCTGCTGCACGATCGCCGCGGCCTCTTCGTCGGACAGCTCGTACGCGGTCGTCAGCTCGACGCTCAGGATCTGCTCCTCGGCGGCGACGAGCGCCTCGTACTCGCGCGCGATCTCGTCGAGCTGCGCGGCGCGTCCCTTCTGCGTCACGACGCGCACGAAGTTGCGGAGCAGCTCGTCGGCGCCCTCCAGCACGGCGTCGAGCGTGGCGGCCTTCGTGGGCGGGTCGAGCTCCGGGTTCCGGATCAGCGAGCGCAGCTCCGGGATCTCCTCGACCGCGGTCACGAAGGCATCGAGCTCCTCGCGGACGTCGTCCATGCGGCCTTGCTCCTTCGCAGCCTCGAAGAGTGCTCGCGCATACGTGCGGGCGACGACTGCCACGGCTAGTTCGGGCTCCCTTGCTGCAGTGCGGAGAAGTCGAGCTCCCCGATCGCCTCGTCGATCAGCCGCTTGTGATCGGCGGCGTCGAGCACCTTGCCGGTCACCTTCTGCGTCGCGATCACGGTCAGGTCGGCGACCTCGGAGCGAATCGCCTGCAGGGCGCGCGCGGTCTCGGCCTCGATCTGGCGCGAGGTCTCCTCGAGCCGGCGCTGGCGGTCCTCCTCGAGCTCGTCGCGCAGGCGCCGCCTCTGCGACTCCGCGACCTTCCGCGCCTCGGCGAGGATCTCTTCGGCCTGACCGCGCGCCTCAGCCATCGTTGCCCGGTGCTCCTCGACGAGCTTCTGCGCTTCGCTGCGAGCGCGGTCGGCCTCGTCGAGCGCCTCCCGGATCCGCTTGCGGCGCTCGTCGATCGTCTGCTGAATCCGGCCGAACGCGAACTTCTTGAGCACGTAGAACGTGATCAGGAAGCAGACGATCGTCCAGATCATCAGGCCAGGCGTGACCTGGATCAGCGGGTTGGCTGCGACCGGGGCCACTAGACCAGGACGAACGCGAGTATCGAGCCGAGCAGGCCGTAGAACACGACCGCCTCGGTGAGCGCGAAGCCGAGCCACTGGATGCCGGTCAGCTCACCGCGGAGCTCCGGCTGCCGGGCGACGGACTGGATCATCGACGAGAAGATGAGGCCGATGCCGACGCCGGCGCCCGCGGCACCGAGCCCGACGCCGAGCGCGAGGCCGATCGCCTTTCCCGCCTTCGTGACGTCTCCGGACGTCGCTGCAAGGATCGTTGCGAGCACGTGCTCCTCCTTAGTGTTGGGGCTCGATCGCCGAGCCGATGTAGATGGCGGACAGAGTGGCGAAGATGAACGCCTGGATGCCGACGACGATAGCCACCTCGAAGATGTAGAAGAGGATCGCGAAGGGAACGACGAGTGCGAGCAGCAGGGACTGGAAGATGAAGATCAGGCCGAGGAACGTGAGGATCAGGATGTGGCCCGCGAGCATGTTCGCGAAGAGACGCACGCTCAGCGAGATCAGGCGCATGATCTGCCCGAGGATCTCGAGCGGCACGATCAGCACGAGCAGCGCCTTCGGCGCGTCGGGGATCCAGCTCTTGAAGTAGCGCACGGGCCCGTTCCAGCGGATGCCCTCGAAGTGCGTGAAGACGAAGGTGAGCGCGGCCAGCGCGAGAGTCACCGAAAGCGACGAGGTCGCGGCGTAGATCCCCCAGACCGGGATGCCGTGCCAGGTCTCGCCCGTCAGCGGCAATGGGATGAAGCCGAGGAGGTTGACCACGAAGATGAACAGGAAGAGCGACGCGACGTACGGGAACCAGAGCTGGATCGCCTTCGAAGGGAGCCCCTGCTCGGCGATCTGCGTCTGCGCGACGTCGTAGATCGTCTCGCCGAACGTCTGCCGCGTGCCGGCCTCGACGGAGAGGCGCCAGCGCATGAGCAGGGTCCCGAGGGCGATCGTCAGCACCGAGCCGAGCATCAGGTAGACGACGGCCTTCGTGATCGACAGGTCGAGGGGCCCGATGTGGATCGGCACCCATTCGTGCTGCTCGAACTCGGTTGTCGGGTCGAAATCGCCTCGGGCGAGCGCCTGGCTCGGGAGCGTGAGCGCGAGCAGAGCGACGGCGAAGAACGCGCGCTTCACAGCGGCTGGTTCCCGAAGTAAGAAACGAGCGAGAGGATGAGCTCGACCGTGTAAGCAAGCGCATACGTCAGAGCCGCGGCCAGGCCGACCCACGGATCGGAGAGCGCGACCACGAAGATGACGCCCATGACGACGATCGCGCGGGTCATCATCCCGACGGCCGCCACCCCAGACGCGGCGAGGTTCCCGCCCGAGCGCATGCGCACGAGCAGGTAGCCGAAGAGCTGGCTCGCGACCCAGAGCGTCGCGGCGATCACCCACCCGTCGAGCGGCCAGCCTGCGACGAGGAAGATGGGCAGCGCGAGCGCGATCAGAACCGTCCCGGCGATTACGGGCATGAAGACCTGAGGCGCCGGACGAGGGCTGGTGACGGCGGTGGTCAAGCGAGGTACTCCCGGTAGCGGCGATAGACGACGAAGATCCCGGCCGGGATTCCGATCACGGCCCCGACGAGCGCCCCGATCGCGGCCGATCCGGCTGCCCAGCCGATCAACGCACCCGTTCCGACCGAGCCGGCGGTCGTGCCGATGAGAAGTGCCCCCGCCCCCGCGGGCTGAAAGGTCGGGGGATGCGATGGCTCCATCCGGCGCGAGCATAACAAACTTTGTAACAGCGGAAAACCGCATGGCTCGGGGAAAACCGGCGAACCTTGTACGCGGTTCGCGACCACCGCCGCGGGTCTCCGCGGGCCTCGCCGAAAATGCGCCTGATACGCGACTAACAATCCGCTACTCTCAGCGTCTACTCTCTTTGAAGCCGATGAGCGTCTTCCAGTCCGCGCTTTCCTCAGCCCGATTCAATCGCTACCTCACGTGGTTCAGCGGCCTCGTGCTCGCTGCCGGGGTTGCGTTCGTCGTGATCAAGCTCGTCCCGGGCAACGACAAGACGGCTGTCAACCCGGACAAGGGCTTCGTCGCGAAGTTGCCGGCGAAGAGCCAGCCGCTGACGAACGCGAGCGGCGCGCAGATCAAGACCTATGAGGAGCTGGATCCAGCGGTGCGGGCGACGATCCGGACGTTTCTCGCGACCGCGGTGGCAAGGAAGCACCTCGACCAGTCGTGGGACGTGGTCGCCCCGTCGATGAAGAAGGGCTACACCTTCCGGTCGTGGTCGCACGGGGGGCCTGGGAAGGGCGGGTTGCCGGTCGTTCCGTATCCGATCGAGAACGTCGACACGACGCAGTACTACCTCGACTACGCGTCGACGAAGGAGATCCTGCTCGAGGTCGGCGTCTCGGCCCCGGCCAAGGCGAAGATGAGGCCGACCGCCTTCCAGCTCGGGCTCGTTCCTCGCGGCAAGGGCGCCCAGAAGCACTGGCTCGTGGACTACTGGATGCCTCGCTGGACGCCGCCGATTCCGACCGACTAGCAGCGGGATAGTGCACGTCGAGGCCGTCGGCTCGGGCCCTCGGCTCGTGTTGGTCCACGGAAGCGTCATGAACGGAGCGCTGACGTTCGCCGCGCAACGCGGCCTCGTGGCGCGGTACAGGCTCGCGATCGTCGATCGGCCCGGGTATCCGCCGAACGATCCGGTCGAGCGCATCGACTTCGACGAACAGGCAGCCGAGATCGCCGAGCTCCTCGAGCCGGGCGATCACCTCGTCGGCCATTCCTACGGTGGCGTGATCTCGCTGCTCGCAGCGGCGCGCCGGCCGGACCTCGGGTCCTTGACGGTCTGCGAGCCTCCTGCGTTCGGCGTCGCCCGAGGCCATCCGGCCGTCGAGGACTTCCTGGAGAGATTCCCTCACGCCCCGGCCGACCCGCGCGGCTACCTCGAGTTCTTCCTCCCCCTCGTCGGCAGTGCGACGAAGCTCCCCGATCCCCTCCCTCCGGAGATCGAAGCCGGAGCGCGGGCCGCGCGCGTGGAGCGGCCGCCGTGGGAGGCAGAGATCCCGTTCGCCGAGCTGTCCGCCGCCCGGTATCCGAAGCTCGTCGTCTCAGGCGCGCACCACGCGGCCTTCGAAGCGGTGTGCGACGTGGTGGAGCCGCGGATCGGCGCGGAACGGGCGGTGCTGCCCGGCGCCGGCCACTCGATCCCGCGCGCGCCGGGCTTCAACGAGCGCCTCGAGGAGTTCCTGTCAGGCAGTGGCGCCGTGCTCGACGAGGAGCGACCGTAGGCGCTCGTCGCCGTGCTGGTCTGCGGCCATCAGCGGCGTGAAGTCGTCCTGCTGGCGCGCGTTCGCGTCGGCGCCGTGCTCGAGTAGCAGCTTCGCGAGCTCGTAGCGGGCCTCGGGGTCTCCGGTCGCAGCGGCGCTGTGCAGCGGCATGACCTTGAAGTCGTTGCGCGACGCCGAGTTGACCTCCGCCCCACGTTCGACGAGCAGCCGCGCGGCGTCGACGTGGCCGAAGAAGCTCGCGAGCCCGAGCGGCTGGAAGCCGTCCTCGGCCCAGGCGTTCGCCAAGGCGGGATCGTCGTCGAGCAGCTCACGCAGGCGCTCGGTCCGACCGACGCCAGCCGCCTCGAACACGTCGAGCTCCGGGTCGCCCACGAGCAGCTCGTCGATGCGGGCCTGGTCTCCCTGATAGATCGCTTGAAGAACCTCGGACATAGACGATGTAGAGGGAGGCCCCGAGGGCCACGAGCCCGATCCCGGCGACGGCGAGGGTCGGCCAGAAGTGCCATACGCCGTGCGCGCGGAACGGGATAAACCGCGTCGCCAGTGCGGCGCCCGCGAGGATCGCGCACCACGCGTACATGTAGACCGCCGCGCGCCGCTGCGAGAAGCCGATGTTGACAAACCGGTGATGCAAATGGGTGCGATCGGCCTCGTACAGCGGCTGCCCGTATTTGAGCCGCTTCGCGAAGACGAACGACGTGTCGACGATCGGGATCGCGAGCACGAGCAGCGGGAAGAACAGCGCGACGGTCGCGGCGGTCTTCAAGAGCCCCTGGATCGAGACCGCGGCGAGCACGAACCCGAGCAGCATCGCCCCCGAGTCGCCCATGAAGATCCGCGCCGGATAGAAGTTGTGCCGCAGGAAGCCGAAGCAGGCGCCCGCGACGATCGCGGACAGGATCGCCGACTGCGGCTTCCCGAGCGACAGGGCGATGATCGCGAACGTCGAGCCGGCTATCGCGCAGATCCCGGCCGCGAGACCGTCCATCCCGTCGAGGAAGTTGACCATGTTCATGATGGCTACGATCCAGAGCATCGACAGCGGAATGCCGACCCAGTCCGGGAGCTGCTGGATGCCGAGCAGCGGGAAGGTGAACCGCTCGACGTGGACGCCGAACCCGACCGCGATCGCCGCCGCCGAGACCTGCCCGCCGAGCTTCCCCCACCACGGAAGCCCGCGGAAGTCGTCCACCACGCCGACGCACGTCGCGACGGCCGCGCCGAGCAGGATCCCGCGATAGACGCCGTCCAGGGTGAGGAACGCCAGAGCGGGAACGAAGATCCCGAGCAGCAGCGCGATCCCGCCGAGCCGGGGGACCGGGCGCAGGTGGATGCGCCGCTTCTCGCCGGGCTCGTCGACGACGCCCAGGATGCGGGCGAAGCGCCCGACGGCCGGCGTCAGGACGAGGACGACGCCGAGCGCGAGCAGGAAGCCCCACAGGACCTCCGGGTTGTCATGCAGCGTCTGCCACATAGGACCGAGACTACTTCGTCCCGTAGAGCCGGTCGCCTGCCGGAGGCACCGCTTGCGGTGCCGACCTCCAGGGTGCGCGGGTTTTGCTCGCGCGCCCGTCTGCCATTGCCGGCCGATGCGCTCGAATCCAACCGACTCCGGCCATCTGACTACTTCGTGCCATAGAGCCGGTCCCCCGCATCCCCCAGCCCGGGGACGATGTACCCGCGGTCGTTCAACTCGCGGTCGATCGCCGCCGTGTAGACGACGACGTCGGGGTGCTTGGCGTGCACGCGCTCGATCCCCTGGGGCGCGGAGACGAGACAGATCACGCTGACCGAGCGCGGGCCTTCCTTCTTGATTGCGGTGATCGCCGCCGCCAGCGAGTTGCCGGTCGCGAGCATCGGGTCGAGCACGATCGCGTCGCGGACGCCGAGATCGGTCGGCAGCTTGACGTAGTACTCGACCGGCTCCAGCGTCTCCTCGTCGCGGAAGAGGCCGACGAAGCCGACCCGCGCGCCGGACACGAGCTCGAGAAAGCCGTCGAGCATCCCGACACCCGCGCGCAGCACGGGGCAAACCGCGAGCTTCTTCCCGGACACGCGCTCGACCTGGGTCCACTCGAGCGGCGTCTCGACCCGGACGGTCTCGGTCGGGAGCTCCTTCGTCGCCTCGTAGGTGAGCAGCGAGGTCAGCTCCTTGACGAGCCGGCGGAAGTCGCCGGTCGAGGTGCGCCTGTCGCGCAGGTACGAAAGCTTGTGCCGGACGAGCGGGTGGTCTACGTGAACGACGTCGTTCACGCCACCTGATGCACCACTCGCGGTGCCGACCTCAGGACGCACGGGCTTGGCCCGTGCGTCCGTCGGAACTGACCGGTCGACATGATCGAATCAACCGCCGGCGCCGTATGTCGTGTACCCGCGGAATCCCGGGTAGAGCGGCCGCTTGTCGCAGAGCGCCTGGCTGCGCGCGGCCAGCGCTTCGACGTCGGCGTCCGCTGCGAGCGCGGCAGCGATGATCTCCCCGACCTCGCGAAAGTCGTCCTCGTCGAAGCCGCGCATCGTCGCGGCGGGAGTCCCGATGCGGACGCCCGAGGCGATCGTCGGCGGCTGCTCGTCGAACGGAACCGTGTTTCGGTTCACGGTCACCTTGACCTCGTCGAGTCGCTCCTCCGCGGCCTTTCCGGTCCACTTGGTGTCGCGCAGGTCGAGCTGGAGCAGATGCGTGTCTGTGCCGCCGGTGAGGACATTCAGGCCCTGCTCCTCGAGCGTCGCCGAGAGCGTGTCCGCGTTCGCGCGCACCTGGCGCTGGTAGTCGCGGAACGCCTCGGTAGCCGCGATCTTGAAACAGGCCGCCTTCGCGGCGATCGTGTGCATCAGCGGTCCGCCCTGCATCCCGGGGAAGACGGCGCGGTCCACCGCCTGCGCGTGCTCCTCCCGGCAGAGAATGAATCCGGCGCGCGGCCCGGCCAGCGTCTTGTGGGTCGTCGAGGTGACGAAGTCGCAGTGCTCCACGGGGTTCGGGTGCAGCCCGGCCGCGACGAGCCCCGCGAAGTGCGCCATGTCGCAGAGCAGCAGCGCATCAACCTCGTCGGCGATCTCGCGGAACTTGTCCGTCTCGACCGTGCGCGGGTAGGCCGAGCCGCCGCAGATGATCAGCTTCGGCTTGTGCTCCCTCGCGAGCTCGAGCACGTCGTCGTAGTCGACCATGTTCGTCTCACGGCTCACGCCGTAGTGCGCGATCGCGTAGAGCCGGCCCGAGAAGTTGACCTTGAGCCCGTGCGTCAGGTGGCCGCCGTGCGAGAGCTCGAGCGAGAGGATCGTGTCGCCCGGCTGGAGCGCGGCCATGTAGACGGCCATGTTCGTCTGGGCCCCCGCGTGCAGCTGGACGTTCGCGTGCTCGGCGCCGAAGAGGGACTTCGCGCGGTCGATCGCCGCCTGCTCGATCTCGTCCACGACGTCGCAGCCGCCGTAGTAGCGCTTGCCCGGGTAGCCCTCGGCGTACTTGTTCGTCGGCACGCTGCCCACGGCCTCGAAGACGCTTGGCCAGGTAAAGTTCTCGGAAGCGATCAGCTCGATCTGGCTCCGCTGCCGCTCGAGCTCCTTGCCGAGCAGCTCCGCAATCTCGGGATCGATCTCCCCGAGGCCGGCGGTTCGAAGGTGTTCGAGCGTCTCGTGCGCGACGGCCATGTCCGCCATCGTACGCGTCAGGCCAGTCGGGCGAGCACGTCTGCAGCCGGGATTGCGCCTTCGCGGAGGATCTTCGGCTCGGCGCCCGTGAGGTCGACGACCGTCGACGCGATTCCGGGGAGCTCGCCGCCGTCGACGAGGACGGCCTGCTCTCGGATCTCGTCCGGGATTTCGTCGAGCCGTCGCGGATCGGGGCCGCCGTGGCGGTTCGCGCTCGTGGCGGCGACGGCGCCGGCTCGCGTCACGATTCGCCGGGCTGAACCTCGGAGCTCCGGCACGCGAACGCCGATCGTGCCCAAGGGCGACAGGAGTGGGAAGCGGCCCTCCGGGTTCTGGAAGATCAGCGTCAGCTGCCCCGGCAGGAGGCTGCGCACGACATGCTCGGGCAGCTCGGGGACGAGCTCGAGCAGGATGTCGACCTCCGAGGCGAGGAGCGCGATCGGCTGCTCCGGCCCGCGGCCCTTCAGCCGTGAGAGCGACTCGGGAGCGCGCGGCGTCGTGCAGAGCCCGTAGACCGTGTCCGTCGGCAGGACGACCGGCCGGCCCTCGCCGATCGCCTCGACTGCCTCCTCAACGAGGCGCTCTTCCGTCGACCACTCGCTCACGTCCCGCCAGATCTTTCCCGATCGTGACCTCCTGGTAGCCGAGCCGGCGGAGCAGCGCGGCCACCTCTCCGGCCTTGCCGTCGGCGACCTCGAACGCCAGCGAGCCGCCGGGAGCGAGACGGCCGAGCGCCTGGTCTGCGATCGCCTCGGTCGCGCCGGACTCGATCAGCGCAGCACGCGGCTCGTGCTCGCCGACCTCGGGCGGCAGCGCGGTGACGTCCTCGGGAGCCACGTACGGCGGGTTGGAGACGACGAGGTCGAACGGGCCACCGAGGCCTGCGAAGAGCTCGCCCTCGACGAGCTCGACCCGCAGGCCGGTTCTCGCAGCGTTCTCGGCCGCCACCGCCAGCGCAGCGGACGAGCTGTCGGTCGCGACGACCCGCGCCCCGGGATGCTCGTCGGCGATCGACAGCGCGATCGCGCCCGACCCCACTCCGACGTCGAGCACCTGCGGCTCGCTGAGATCCGCGATCAGCTCGAGACAGCGCTCGACGAGCACCTCGGTCTCCGGCCGTGGAATGAGGACGCGAGGATCGACCGAGAGCGTCAGCCGGCGGAATCCCCACTCTCCGAGCACGTACGCCAGCGGCTCGCGCGCCGCCCTGCGAGCCACGAGCTCGTGGAAGACGTGCGCCCGATCCGCGGGCGCCTCGTCGCCGTTCGCGTACAACTCGGTGCGCGACACCCCGAGCGCGTGCGCGAGCAGCCACTCCGCGTCGACGCGCGGGGAGGGCACCCCGGCACGGGTCAGCTCATCCGTTCCGGCGACCAGGAGGTCCCGGACGTTCACGCGGGTTCCTGGGCCAGGGACGCGCGGTCACTCCTCGAGCGCGTGCCGCCGATCCTCCGAGGTCAGCGCCTCGGTGAACTCGCCGAGATCGCCCTCGAGGATCTGGTCGAGCCGATGCTGCGTGAGCTTGATCCGGTGGTCGGTGACGCGGTTCTCGGGAAAGTTGTATGTGCGGATCTTCTCGGCCCGCTCGCCGGAGCCGATCTGCGAGCGCCGCGTCGCCTCCTGCTCTCGGCGCTGCTCGTTGCGCTCGCGCTCGTACAGGCGCGCACGGAGGACGCGGAGCGCCTTCGCCTTGTTCTGGAGCTGCGACTTCTCGTCCTGCATCGCGACGACGAGGCCCGTCGGGACATGGGTGATGCGGACGGCCGAGTCGGTCGTGTTGACGCTCTGCCCGCCGGGGCCGGTCGAGCGGTAGACGTCGATCTTGAGGTCGTTCGGGTCGATCTCGACCTCGACCTCCTCGGCCTCGGGCATGACCGCGACGGTGGCCGTCGAGGTGTGGATCCGGCCCTGCGACTCCGTCCGCGGCACGCGCTGGACGCGGTGCGTCCCGCCTTCCCACTTGAACACGGAGTACGCGCCGTCGCCCTTGACCGCAAACGTGACCTCCTTGAACCCGCCGCCGTCATTCGCGCTCGACGAGAGGGTCTCCGTCTTGAATCCACGCCGCTCCGCGTATCGGTTCAGCATGCGGTAGACGTCGCCGGCCCAGAGCGCCGCCTCGTCGCCGCCGGCAGCCTGGCGGATCTCGACGAGCACGTCCTTCGCGTCGGCCGGATCGGCCTCGACCAGGGCCAGCCTCAGCTCCTCCTCGAGCGTGTGCAGCCGTTCCTCGAGCTCGGGCACGAGCTCACGAAGGTCGCCGTCGCCGCGGGCCGCGTCGAGGTCGTCGCTGACCTCGCGCCACTCCTGCGCGAGCTTGTGCGCGGCTTCGAGCTCCTTCAGACGCCGCCCGACCTCCGCCGCCTCGCGGTGGTCGTTGTAGACGGCAGGGTCGGACATGCGCTCCTGCGTTTCGCCGTAGGAGCGCTCGACCTCGTCGACGAGCTCTTCCATCACGCTCATGCGGCGAAGCGTACCGAGTCCAGGGGCCGGCCCCCGGCCCCGGTCCCGGGAGGTCGGAGCATTGCGCACAGAGGCGCTTGACATACATAGCTGCTTTGCTATAAATAGCATGTATGCGATACCGAGACCAAGGAGCCAGCGGCAATGACTGATCTCTCGTACCGGTTGGACGACTTCGGCAGGCGACTCGCCACTCTCGAACAGGAGCTCGACGAATTGCGGCGAGTAGCTCGCCGCGAAGACGTATCCGAGGCGCCGCAGGTGGGTTGGAAGCCGATGAAGCCTTCGCCGGCGCCGCCGAGGGCGACTCGACCCGCGGCTGTGCCCGCGCCGAAGCCTGCACGCGCGCGCAGAGAGATCGACTGGTCAGCGCTCTTCGGAGCGAAGGCGCTCGCCTGGGCAGGCGGCGCGGTCACGCTGCTCGGCATCGTCTTCTTGTTCGTGCTCGCGGTGAACCGAGGCTGGATCGGCCCGGTTGCGCGCGTCACCCTCGGTGGACTCGCCTCTGCCCTTGTCTTCGGGGCCGGGCTCTACGTCAAGCGCCGCTTCGAGGAGCTGTACCACTCCGCGCTGGCGGCGGTCGGCGCCGGAATCGCGGGCGGCTACATGACCTTGCTCGCGGCGAAGATGCTCTACGACTTCGTTCCGGACGGGGCCGCACTGCTCATCGCAGCAGGCATCGCAGCTGCAGGCGTTGCGACCGCGCTTGCATGGGGCTCGGAGCTGATCGCCGGGCTCGGGCTCGTCGGCGCGACGCTGGCGCCGGCCGCGATCGGCCTCCAGTCGGGCGAGCTGAGCGCCGCCGGGACCGGGTTCGCCGCGCTCATGTTCGCAGGCACGGCGATCGTCGCAATCCGCCGGCGCTGGTCGAAGCTCCTCATTGTCGGCGTCGCCGCGAGTCTCCCGCAGGTCGCGACCCTCCTCGCGGAGCAGGGGCCGACCGAATGGGACGTCGTCGCCGCGGTGACCGTTTCCTGGTTGCTCTATCTGGGATCGGCAACGGCCTGGCAGGCACGTCTCCAGACTTTTGCGCTGAGCTCGTTGGCCGCATCGCTCGTAATCATGAGCGGGGTCCTTGCCGGCGCAATCGCACTGACCCAGTTCGAAGGCAGGGCCGAAGGTTGGACGATGTTGGCGGCCGCCGGCGTGTACGGCGGCCTCGCGGCCTCCCTCTTCCCGGCTCGGCGCCAGCGCGACCTGAGCGCATTGACTGCCGCTGTCGCGCTCGCTCTGGTCGCCGTGGCCCTCGCCGACCTCCTCTCGGGCCCGACATTGGCGATCGCCTGGGCTGCGGAGGCGGCTGTGTTGGCCTGGCTGGCCAGGGCGGTCGGCGACGTCCGCTATCAGCTCGCCTCGATCGGGTACCTCGCGGCCGCACTCGTTCATGCGCTGTTCCTGGACGCTCCGCTCGACCAGCTGTATTCGGCGAACGGCCGACCGACCGCGGGTGCGGTCGCCTTCGTCGGCACGGCGATCGCCGCCGGAGTCGCAGCGTGGTATTGCCGGCCCTGGCCGGATGCGACCCCGGCCACGGGCGCCTTCGCGCCGCTCGAGCCCATGTTCGCCGCCTTCCGACGAGCCCAGGCAGGCTGGCGCGTCGCGATCGGCTGGGCCGCGGCGCTATCGGCTCTCTATGCCGCGTCCCTCGGAGTGCTCGGGCTGGCCCAGTTGATCTCGGCGGGCTCGGTCGAGGACGCGTTCCAGTGGGGTCATGTCGCAGTCACCGGCCTCTGGGGGATCGCCGGCATCGCGACGCTCGCAGCGGGCCACCGGCTCGGCCGCAACGAGGTCCGCACGAGCGGGCTCGTCTGGCTTGCGGCGGTTCTCGTCCAGACGTTCTACTTCGGCACAAACGAGCTCGGCGGGGATCCGCGCGGATACGCCTACCTCGTCTGCGCCGCGGCCCTGCTCGTCGGCGCTGTGCTCGACCGGCTCAGCACCAAGGACGACGTGAGCCTGATCTTCTCGGGCGGCTTTGCCATCGCCAGCATCGGCTTCGCGGTCGCGGGGTTGCACCAGCTTGTCGGCGGCGACACCGCGGAGAACGTCGCCCTACTGCCGCTGGCCGCGCTCTACGGCGCGATCGGGGCGCTCGTGTTCCGGCGCGACCGCGATCTGAGCACCTTCCTCTGGGCGCCCGCGCTCGTCGTCGCCGGCGCGGCCTCGTGGCACCTTCTCGACGGGACCTGGCTCGTCCTTACGTG